>JALVTA010000193.1 GCA_027036095.1 Thiotrichales bacterium
TGCGACAGAACGGCCATGTTGAAAGCTCCGGCACCTATGGTGTTGTGGAAGGCATCTTTTCCCTGCCGGTTGACCGGCTCTATGGCGTCTTGAGCGTGTACCGCTACGCAGGGGATGCAAAAATCAACCGTGGCTATCTCAATGGCGGCAGCCAGGATTATTCCCAAGGCCGTCCTTCGACGGACGCATGGGGAATTCGGGGTCGACTTGAGTGGCTGCAGGCATTGCGCTGGCGCACCCTGGCCCTTTCTCCCTATGCTGACGTCACACGCACATCATCCGACATGAGCGCCTATACTGAGACAGGGGGTGGCTTCCCGGCCCGTTTCGACAGCCGCAACTATGAAGTGACGGACATGCGCTTCGGCTTCAATGGCAACATGGCGCTTGCCGGCAACATGCAGCTGATGCTAAATGGAGAATGGGCTCACCGTGTAGAAAACAACGGTGTGACCACCAGCGGTCAGTTCCTGGGACTCAGCAGCTTCAGTCTCAACAACCCCTCTACTGAGACCAGCTGGTTCAAGGGGGGCATAGGACTTGGCGGCAAGCTGGGCGCCGGAAAAGGGTATGTCATGGTCAATGGCTCAACAGACGGTCCCATGCCGAGTGTCTGGTTGTCTGCATCGTATCAGGTGAAATTCTGAAACCCTCAGAACCCCGCTCAAGGCGGGGTTCTTTTTCTAACAGGATGAATAATGGAAAAAGGACTGACCAACGCGCAACACATTGACCTCTGGCCCACCCGCATCTGGCGCTTTGACTTGAGTCACCTCAAGGCGCACTTTACAGAATGGGAAAGGCAAATCGAGAAAATGCGTCTTGATAACCCAGAACCTCAAGGCCGGAGCAATCGCTGCGGATGGAACTCGCCGTCAACACTATTTTCCTTGGAGGCGTTCCAGCCTCTCAGACAGGCTTGCACGGATGCCTTTTCTCACGCCCTTCGCCAGATGCAGTACCCGGCCAACCTCAAGTTTGCCCTTGAAGCATGGGCAAACGTGCATGACTTCTGTGGACACAACATCCTCCATGCGCATGAAAAGATGCTGCTTTCCGGCGTGTTCTATCTGAGGGTGCCTGAGCACTCCGGGCATATCGCCTTTACGGATCCGCGCACAGGCAATCGCTTTTCAGGGCTCCATGGTGCCGGCATCAACAACCTGTCATGAATTTCACCATGTCCCAGCCGAAGGCGAGCTGCTGCTATTTCCTTCCTGGCTGGAACACTACGTATCGCCTCATGGGAACAGAGAGAAACCCCGCATCAGCATCGCGGTGAATGCCTATCCAGCTGGCCACTTATAGAGCCCTTTACCCTTCACTCACGGATGGTGCCGTCGCCCAGCACGATCCACTTCTGACTGGTGAGCCCCTCCAGTCCCACCGGTCCGCGGGCATGGAACTTGTCGGTGGAGATGCCGATCTCCGCCCCCAGACCATACTCGAAGCCGTCGGCAAAGCGGGTGGAGGCGTTGACCATTACGGAACTGGAATCCACCTCCGCCAGAAAGCGCCGCGCGGTGGTGAAGTTCTCGGTGATGATCGACTCGGTGTGGCCGGAGCTGTAACGGGCGATATGGTCCATGGCGGCGTCCACATCGTCCACCACGCGGATGGAAAGGATGGGCGCCAGATATTCGGTGGCCCAGTCTTCTTCCGTGGCGGGCTTTGCGTCGATGATGGCGCGGGTGCGCTCGCAGCCACGCAGCTCCACGCCCTTCTGCGCATACAGTTCGGCCAGCGGCGGCAGCACTGCTTCGGCGATGTCGTCGTCCACCAGCAGGGTTTCCATGGCGTTGCACACGCCATAGCGCTGGGTCTTGGCGTTGAAGGCCACGCGCACCGCCTTGTCCACGTCGGCATCCTTGTCGATGTAGACATGGCAGATGCCGTCCAGATGCTTGATGACGGGCACCCGTGCGTCCCGGCTGATGCGCTCGATCAGCCCCTTGCCGCCGCGGGGAATGATCACGTCCACATAGTCGGGCATGGCGATCAGTCGGCCGACGGCGGCACGGTCGGTGGTCTCCACCACCTGCACGCAGCTTTCGGGCAGATCGGCAGCCGAAAGCCCCTCCCGAATGCATTCGGCCAGCGCACGGTTGGAGTGGATCGCCTCACTGCCGCCGCGCAGAATGGCGGCGTTGCCGGACTTGAGGCACAGGGCGGCGGCGTCAATGGTGACATTGGGACGGGACTCGTAGATGATGCCCACCACGCCCAGCGGCACGCGCATCCTGCCCACCTGAATGCCGGAAGGACGCATGCGCATGTCGGTGATCTCGCCCACCGGATCGGGCAGCTGGGCGATCTGGTGCAGTCCGTCGATCATGGTGTCGATCACCCTGTCGGACAGGGTGAGACGGTCCAGCAGCGCTGCGTCCAGCCCGTTGGCCCGACCCGCGGCCAGATCCTTCTCGTTTTCCGCCTTCAGCGCGTCGCGCCGGGCAGCGATGGCCGCAGCGATGGCTTCCAGCGCGCGGTTCTTCTGTGCGGTGGCGGTGCGCCGCAGCACCCGGGAGGCTGAACGCGCCTGCCGACCGAGCTGCTCCATGTACTGATTCACATCCTGACTCATGTCATGACTCCTTCCAGTGTCTGATCTGCGCCGCAGAGGGCGGCCACGATATCGGCGAGCACCCGGGCCGGATCGCCGGGCAGCGCGCCCTTGCCGATCTGGTCGGCCTCGGCCACCCGCGCCAGCAGCCGGGCCCACTGCGCGGGCCGCAGCCGCTCGGCCATACGGCGGTAGGCATTCTGACGGGATTTCCAGATGCCCTGTTCCCTGAACCACTGCTGCGCCCGCTCCGGAAAGGCGGCCAGCTGATAGCCCAGCCGCACCTCCCGGCCGAGCAGCCACACTACCAGCTGCACGGCCGTGCCGCCGGCCAGCAGGCGCTCGAGCACATGCAGCGCCTCCAGCACTTCCCCCGCAAGCAGTCGGTCGGAGAGGGCGAACAGCTCGTAGTGGGCCTGATCGGCCACATTTTCGATCACCTGCTCCGGCGTGATGCGGGCGCCCTCGCCGTAACGCAGCTGCAGAATTTCCAGCGCCTGATCCGCCGCCAGCAGGTTGCCCTCACTGCGTTCCGCCAGCACGGCGGCGGCTTCGAAGTCCAGCGTCAGCCCATAGTGGCCGGCCCGCTGCTGGCACCAGCGCGGCAGCTGCGCCAGCGGCGGCGTCCTGATCTGAATCACCTCGCCCTGCTGCTGCACCGCCTGCGCCCAGGCCGACCTGAGCTGCTGGTTGCTCAGCGATTCATGGGGAATCAGCACCACCGTCTGATCCGGCGCCGGCTGATGGGCCAGCGCCCGAATCAGCTCGGCGCCTTCCCGACCGGGCGCGCCGTTGCCCAGGGTCAGCTCGATCAGCTGCCCCTGGCTGAACAGTCCGGGCGCGCGCAACTGTTCGGCCAGTGCCGGCCAGTCGGTGTCCCGGTCCGTCTCCAGCGTGATGCGCTCGTAGTCCGCCTCACGCGCCAGCGCACGCAGGGCGTCCAGTACCTCGCGACGGTAGAAAGGGTCGTCTCCGGCCAGCAGCAGGATCGGATAGAGGCGCGGCTGGCGCAGGAAGTTATCGACCTCGATCATCAGGCAGATTGCGCAGCTGTTCGATGATCTGGCTGGCCGCCTCGCGGCGCATCTGGCGCTTTATGCTGCGTCGCTCCGCCTCCGCCGCCGCCAGCCCGCCGGTGAGGCTGTAGTCACGATAGACCTCGGCCCGATCGCGGATGATCAGCTTGCCGTCGCGCCAGACCTCAAACGGCTGTTTGAGGCTGATCAGCTCGGAGGCGGTGCCCCCCAGCCGGGTGTAGCTGCTGCGGGTGACATGCCAGCGCGTGGGGGCGAGGCGCAGTTCCAGCCGCGCCTTGGGATCGAAGGCCACACCGGCACGGTCGAGCGTGCGCTGCACCTGCTGGATCAGGGCGAACTCCGTGCCCCGGTCGCTGATGCGGATGGCCGAAAAAGGCATGACCGCCGGTCCCTCGCTGCCGCGCAGATGCCAGCCGCATCCGGCCGGTGCCAGAGCAGCCACCATCAGCGACAGCAGGGCGCGGCGCTTCATCCTTTCACCACCAGGTTGACCAGGCGCCCGGGAACGACGATCTCCTTGACGATCGTCTTGCCGTCGATGAACTTCTGCACATGCTCATCTGCGCGGGCGGCCGCCAGAATGGCGTCTTTGTCCGCATCGGCCGGCACCTGAATGCGTCCGCGCAGCTTGCCGTTGACCTGCACCACCAGTTCGATGCTCTCCTGCGTGAGCGCGTCCTCGTCCACCACCGGCCAGGGCTGATCCACGATCAGTCCCTCATGGCCCAGGTCCTGCCACAGCTGCTGGGCGATATGCGGCGTGATGGGCGAGAGCACCAGGGTGACGATCTCCAGCGCCTCCTGCAGGACGGCGCGGTCCTGATCGTTTTTCGGCTCGAACTTGTTGAGGGTGTTGTTGACCAATCCCTGCACCGCGGCGATGGCGGTGTTGAAGTGCAGCCGGTCACGAATGTCGCGGGTGGCCTGCTGGAGCATGGCGTGCACGGCGCGGCGGAGGGCCTTCTGGTCATCATTGAGCGCCCCCTTGTCCAGCGCCGGCGCCGGGCCGGCCTCGATGTGACGCTGCGCCAGCGTCCACAGGCGCCGGAGGAAGCGATGCGCCCCTTCCACACCGGCATCCGACCACTCCAGCGACTGGGTCGGCGGTGCGGCGAACATGGTGAACAGACGCACCGTGTCGGCACCATATTTGTCCACCATCGCCTGCGGATCGACACCGTTGTTCTTGGATTTGGACATCTTCTCGATGCCGCCGAAGGTCACCGGCTGGCCGTCGCTTTTGAGGATACCGCCGACAATGCGCCCCTTGTCATCCCGCTGCACCTCCACCTCGGCCGGGTTGTACCAGGTTCTGGAACCGTCCGGGTTCTGGCGGTACCAGGTCTCGGCAATTACCATGCCCTGGGTGAGCAGGTTTCTGAACGGCTCGTCGGTCTTCACCAGCCCGAAATCCCGCATCAGCTTGTGGAAGAAGCGGGCATAGAGCAGGTGCAGGATGGCGTGCTCGATGCCGCCGATGTACTGATCCACCGGCAGCCAGTAGTCGGCCCGCTCATCCAGCATCCGCTCATCCTGATCGGGACAGGCGTAGCGGGCGTAATACCAGCTGGATTCGAAGAAGGTATCGAAGGTGTCCGTCTCACGCCGCGCCGGGCCGCCACATTCGGGGCAGGTGGTCTCGTAGAATTCGGGCATTTTCGCCAGCGGCGAGCCGGCACCGTCCGGCACCACATCCTCCGGCAATTTCACCGGAAGGTCCTTCTCCGGCACCGGCACCACGCCGCAACGGTCGCAGTAGATCATGGGAATGGGGCAACCCCAGTAACGCTGGCGGGACACGCCCCAGTCGCGCAGGCGGTAGTTGACCTGCCTGCGGCCCAGTCCCTTCTCGCCCAACACCCTGGCGAATACTTCCAGCGCCTCTTCCGACCGGATGCCGTCGAATTCGCCGGAATTGACCAGCTCGCCCTTCTCCGTAAACGCGCCCTCGGACACATCCGGCAACTCGCCGCCCACCGGCTTGATGACCACCTTGACGGGCAACCCGTACTTTCTGGCGAACTCCCAGTCCCGCTGATCATGGGCCGGCACGCTCATCACCGCGCCGGTACCGTAGCCCATGAGCACGAAGTTGGCCGCCCACACCGGCAGCGCCTCGCCGGTGATGGGGTGCTTCACCCGCAGACCCGTGTCCACGCCTTCCTTCTCCAGCGTCTCCACCACGGCCTCGGAGGTAGCGATGTGGGCGCACTTTTCAATGAACGCCGCCAGCTCGGGATTGTTTGCCGCCGCCTGCCTGCTCAGCGGATGATCCGGCGCCACCGCCACATAGGTCACCCCCATCAGCGTGTCGGGACGGGTGGTGTAGACGGTCAGCTTTTCATCCCCCTCCACCAGCGGGAAGTCGATCTCCAGCCCCTCGGAGCGGCCGATCCAGTTGCGCTGCATGGTCTTGACCTGCTCCGGCCAGCCGTCCAGCTGGTCCAGATCCTCCAGCAGCTGGTCGGCATAGTCGGTAATGCGCACGAACCACTGTTCCAGCTCGCGCCGCTCCACCGGCGCGCCGGAGCGCCAGCCTTTTCCGTCGATCACCTGCTCGTTGGCCAGCACGCACTGGTCCACCGGGTCCCAGTTGACCACCGACTTCTTGCGGTAGACCAGCCCCTTCTCATACAGCTTGGTGAACAGCCACTGCTCCCATTTGTAGTAGTCCGGGTCACAGGTGGCGATCTCCCGCTCCCAGTCGTAGGCGAAGCCGAGGCTTTTCAGCTGCCCCTTCATGTAGGCGATGTTCTGACGCGTCCACTCGGCGGGCGCCACGCCGTTAGCGATGGCGGCATTCTCCGCCGGCAGGCCGAAAGCGTCCCAGCCCATGGGCTGCAGCACGTTTTTGCCCTGCATGCGCTGAAAACGGGCGATCACATCGCCGATGGTATAGTTGCGCACATGCCCCATGTGCAGCTTGCCGGAGGGATAGGGGAACATGGACAGGCAGTAGAACTTCTCTTTCTGCGGGTCTTCCACCGCGCGGAACGCCTGCGTCGTCTCCCATGTCTGCTGAACGGCCCGCTCCAACGCCTGCGGCTGGTATTCCTTCATCTCAACCCTCATAATAAAAACGTCAATCGCATCATTATAAACGGGAGACACCATGCTGAACGCGCAACAGAAACGGGCCTACGCCCAGCTGCTCAAGCAGGCGCAGCAACACGCAAAACAGGCGGAAAAGGACATCATGGCTGCCCTGCACGAGGCCATCGACGCCGCCTCCATCAAACAGGAAGAATTCCGGGAGCTGACCGAAGCGGAACTGAACAAGGTCAAGCAGGCGCTCAAGGAAGACCTTGACGCCGTAGCCCGCTACTTCGAGGAGGTAGGCGAAGGACTGGAGGAGATCCTCACCCTGGACGCCGCCTGGCTGGAGGAAAAGTTTCTGGAAATCAGCGAAAAACTGGCCGACCCGGCCCAGCTGGAGCTGCTCAAGCTGCGCATGATGGCTGCGCTGAATGAACGCGCGCAGAACTGATCCGCTAGCGCAGCCCGTAGAAGCCGGCCAGCACACCCACACCCAGCGCCACCACCCCTGCTACCAACACCAGCGCGGCGGCCATGTCACGCACCCGCTCGACGGCAGGGTGCGACTTCAGGTGCAGATGCTCGATCAGCATCTCGATGGCCGCCCGCATCAGCATCGCCAGCAGCACGCCGCCTGCGGCAACCACCAACAGCGCCCACCACACAGGGGGCAGCCCGCCGTGGTGATGGTAGAACAGGGCCACGCCCACGCCGCTCACCACAAGACTGCGCAGCACCGCCTGATCGCGCCGCCAGAAGACGCCCAACCCCCTCAGGGCGCTGAGCAGACACAGCGGAAAAGGGGGCCTGCTCACCCAGACCGCCCTCCATCCCGACGAGACACTATGGCCAGTCCGCCCTTCACCGTCGGAGCAGGCAGGCCTCGAAGCGCCCGCTGACGGCCACGCTCTGCTCGCCGCCGCGCAGCTTGGGGGCCGGCATGTCGTCAGCCATCATCTTGAACATGGCGTGCATGGGCGCGGGCTTGGGCTGAACGCCGCCCTGCATGTCCAGATCCACCCTGATGAAGGTGGCCGAGCCGGCACCGAACGCCTCGCGCAGTTTCTGCAGCCGCGCCCGGGCGTCATGGATCAGACGGCTTTCCAATGTGTTGCGCAGCGCGTTCTGCCGCGCGCGGGAGATGCGGAACTGCACGCTGCCGACGGCCATGTAGCGCTGCAGCGCCTGCAGGGCGCGGCTGGCATCGTCATCCTTGAGCGGGCCGGTGAGCCGGTAGTGCAGCTGACCGCGCCAGCGCACGATCACCTTGCGCTTGCTGTCATACACCGGCCAGCTGTTCCAGCCCGCCAGCACCAGCTTCACCCGCCTCGGCAGTTTCTCCGCCGCCGCGTCCACCTGCTGCGACAGGGTGTTCAGGCTGCGGTTGAGCGCCACGATGGAGTCCGCCTCACGGGTGGCGGTAAGGGTGGCCACCAGCTCATCCTGTGCCGCCACCGTCTCCACCCGCTGACTGAAATTCACCCGCGTGTCCTCTTCACACGCATCGTCCGCCCATGCGGGCAGCAGGGCCGCAAGGCCCAGCAGCCCGCCTGCAAGCACCTTCTTCATGGCATTCTCCTCGTTTTTTCGGGACTTTTGCGGCGGCCCGCGCAGGCATCCGGCAAAAATGGGGGAGGCCCCGTTGTCACGACGACCCGATGCCGTCCGAAGGGAGCGGCGGGCGCCGGCCTCAGCGCTGATAATGGCTGATCAGGCTGGCGCTGTCCAGCGCATGGTCCCGAATCCAGGCGTCGGCCACGGCGGGCGAGGTGTCGGGCCTGAGCGGCAGATGCGCCCGGGGCATGGCGAAAATGCTGAACACATAGCGATGCGGGCCATGTCCCACCGGTGGACAGGGCCCGCCGTAACCGGGCGTACCGAAACTGGTGACGCTTTCCACCGCCCCCAGCTCGCGCAGAAAGGCGCCTGCACCCTCAGGAATGTGGTGCACCACCCTGGGAATGTCGAACACGATCCAGTGCCACCAGCCGCCGGGCCGGGGGGCGTCCGGGTCATGGACGATCAGGGCGAAGCTCTCCGTCTCCTGCGGCTCCCCACCCCAGTCCAGCGGTGGAGACAGATTCTCACCGTGGCAACCGTAACCGTTGTAGACGAAGCGTTCATCCACCCGCTCGCCCAGCGCTTCACTGTGCAGATACACGGCTCAGAGCTCCTCCATGAGAATGCGTTCCTGCTTGCGGTATTTCGCCGCCAGCGCTTCCATCTCCTTGGCCACCTCATGCATGGCGGTGGCGTAGATGTCGCCGATGGCCGCCTCCACCAGCAAAGTCAGCTCGTCGAAGTGCTCCCGGTCCACCTGCGCGGCCACCTCCGCCGGCAGCATCTCCTCAAAGCGTTTCACCACCCCTTCGGCCCGCTGTCTGATCTTCAGTCGCATGGTTCAGTCCTCCTTGAAAATGTCGTCGCCGCTGGCGAGGATGAGGGGATCGGGCGTACCCACCACCTCGGCGTCCTTGCCGTCATAGTCGAACTGGTTGAGCACATGGCGCATGGCCGCAAGGCGGGCGCGCTTCTTGTCGTCCGACTTGATCACCGTCCACGGCGCATAGCTGGTGTTGGTGTAGAAGAACATGTCCTCCTTGGCCTTGGTGTAATCGTCCCAGCGGTCGAGAGAGGCCAGATCCATCGGACTGAGTTTCCACTGCTTGAGCGGGTCGTGCTTGCGCTTCTCGAAGCGGCGCAGCTGCTCCTTGCGGCTGACGGAAAACCAGAACTTGATCAGGTGAATGCCCTCCTCAAGGATCATGCGCTCCACCTCCGGCGCCTGACGCAGAAAACGGTTGTACTCGCTCGGCGTGCAGAAGCCCATCACCCGCTCCACACCGGCGCGGTTGTACCAGGAGCGGTCGAACAGCACCATCTCGCCGAAGGTGGGGAACTGATCGATGTAGCGCTGGAAATACCACTGCCCCTTCTCCTTCTCGGTGGGCTTGTCCAGCGCCACCACCCGCGCCCCGCGGGGATTGAGATGCTCCATGAAGCGCTTGATGGTGCCGCCCTTGCCGGCGGCATCCCGCCCCTCGAAAACGATGATCAGCCGTTCGCCCCGCTCCTTGATCCACTTCTGCAGCTTGAGCAGCTCGATCTGCAGCAGCCGCTTCTGTTGCTCATATTCCTTGCGTCCCATGCGCTCCGCGTAGGGATAGCCGTTCTGGCTGGAGACAATCTTCTTGCCCACTGATACACTCTCCGTCTTCAGACTGAAAAACTCATATTACACCTCGTCTATACGAAACATAAACCATGAGCAATACAGAAATTGATCTGGCTCAACGGCTTGCGCGGGTAAATGCCCGCATCGAGGCCGCCGCCCGGCAGGCCGGGCGCGATCCGGCGGAAATCACCCTGCTGGCGGTGAGCAAGACCAAACCGCTGGAGATGGTGGACGCCTTCGCCACGCTGGGACAGCGCCACTTCGGGGAAAACTACGTGCAGGAAGGCGTGGCCAAGCAGCAGCAGCGGCCGGATCTGATCTGGCACATGATCGGCCCCATCCAGTCCAACAAGACGCGTCTTATCGCAGAGCACTTCGACTGGGTGCATGCCATCGACCGCTTCAAGATCGCCCGCCGCCTGAGCGAGCAGCGCCCGGTGGAGAAGGGCCCCCTGCCGGTGCTGATCGAAGTGAACACCTCCAACGAACCCACCAAGGCCGGTGTCATGCCGGACGAAGCGCTGGCGCTGGCAGAGCAGATTCTGGCCCTGCCCAGCCTTGAGCTGCGCGGGCTGATGACCATCCCCGCCCGCAGCCAGGGGCTGGAGAACCAGCGCCGCCCCTTCCGCCTGCTGCGCGAGACGCTGGAGCGCATCAACCGCGCCCTGGGCGTGGAGCTGAACGAGCTCTCCATGGGCATGAGCGGCGATCTGGAAGCGGCCATTCTGGAAGGGGCCACCATCGTGCGCGTGGGCACCGACCTGTTCGGACCGCGGGACTATGGCGCCCGCGCTCAGGCCTGACGGGAACCGTTGAAATAATGATTGTGCAGCAGGCTGCGCGCCTCGCTGCGACGGAACACCGGCGCCACGGCCACGCCGTTACGTCCTTTGTGCTTGACTTCATAGAGGGCCAGATCTGCCCGACGCAGCAGATCGCTGAAACTGCGGTCCACCTGAGGCGCCAGCTCGGCGATGCCCACCGACAGGGTCACCACCACGGTGGCCTCACCCGCTTTGACCGGCTGCAGGCGCAGCTGGTCGATGAGCCGCGCCATGTAGCGGGCCGCAGTCCGGGCATCCGTGCCGGGCATGAGCACCACCAGCTCATCCCCGCCCCACCGGCCCAGCAGGTCACTGTCGCGGCGAAAGGCCCGGCGCATCTGCTCGGCCACATGCTCCAGCGCCGTATCGCCCACCGCATGGCCATGCTCGTCATTGATCAGCTTGAAACGGTCCAGATCAATCAACGCCACCGACAGCGACGTGCCGGTGCGCCGATGGGCAGCGAACAGCGCTTCCGCCTGCTGCAGGAAGCCGCGCCGGTTGAGCAGACCGGTAAGCGGGTCAGTCAGCGCATGACGGCGCAGCTGCGCTTCCTCCTCCGCCAGCATGTTGAAGTAGTCAAGCATGTACCAGGCCAGCACCGCGGAGGGCAGTGCGTTCATGCCCACGAACAGGAACAGATAGGCGTAGGCCTTGGCACCGGCCACCTGCACCACCTGCGGGCGCAGCAGCACCAGCAGCCCGATGGCCGCCACGGTGACCAGCGCGCCACCCTCCAGTCCAACGGTAATGTAGCTGCCGGTAACCACCAGCCCGTAGAAATACAACTGCTGATAGCTGACCGGATATTCATGCACCTTGAAGGCCAGCAGTGCCAGCACCCCCAGCGCCAAAGCGATGAAGACGCGGAAAGCAAGCGCAGGAAAACGGTGGGCCGTCCACCCCGCCAGCAGAAAAATGGCGGCCATGAAAAGGTCAAGCGCCACATGCTCGACCGGAAAGGCCAGCACGCCAATCAGGTCCGCCAGCAGAAAGGCCAGCACAATGCCTGCCGACACCCACGCCAGCAGGCTCACCAGCCGGGCGCGGAACTGCTGCAGACGCCGGTTGACGGATGCTCGGCCCATAAAACTCCCTCCCGATTCCTATGTTAAGGACGACAGGCGGGCATTGAAAGGGGCATGCCCTTGATCCGGCGCAAGTTTTTTGCGGGTTCCAGAATGACGAACCCCGCACGAAGCGGGGTCCGGATCTCCTTTTTGCGACGGTCGCGCCCGGTCTATGCCATGGCATCGACCTTCTGTTCACGGGGCACACCGTCCGGCGCTGCCGCGCCAGCCGATGCGGTCGCACCCCCGCTTTCCCCACTCTCCGCCGCCGCAGACGCGACGGGCGAAGCCTCCGGTGTGGCGGTGCGCTGCTCACGCACCGCCGAATCGCTCTCCTCTGATCTGCCTGCCTTCTCTTTCGGCCCGGCCGTCTTTTCTTCCGGCTGCGCGGCCTCGGATGATGAAACCTCTTCCGGCAGGCCCAGCATGGCGCGCAGCTGTTTCACCTGCTCGCGGATCTCCTCGTGCACCTGCTCGATGGCGGACACGGCCCGCTTCTCACCCCCTCCCATCAGGGTCTCGATGGTGAGACTGAAGCTGCGGAAGGTGGTCTGGATCGTCTGCTGCACCTGCTCCACCTGCGCCCAGTAGCGGGTTACCTGGCGTGCCGCCTTCACCGGATCGGGACCGGTCGGGGGACGGGCACGCTCCACCTCCACATAGGCGGCCGCCGCCTGCTGCTGAATGCGGGCGTAGGTGATCTGCTGGGTCATGTTCAGGCTCACATTGCCGATCTCGCTGCCGTCCACCTGCAAAGCTTTCGCTGCCTGCAAGGCGGCGGGAATGTTGCCGCCGTAGAACTGGTCGGCCAGATCGGCTACCTGCTCGAAAATGGACTTGAGCGCCCGCATCTCGTCCTCATCCAGCTCGCCCTGCACATGCAGGCCGAAGCGGGCCTCGAACCGGCCCGCCTCCAGCTCCGCCCGGGAGCCGACCACCGCCACCCCTTCCGGCCCGGCGTAGCCGGCAATCTTCGCCTCCGAGGCATGCACGGCCTGAAGCATCTGACGCACGTCCACCCGAACCCGGTCACCGTCGCGGGTGACGATCTCAAGCCGAAAGGTCTCGCCGTAGTGGAGCGCTTCGGCCTGCCGGGCTACGGCGGCCACCCCGGCACGCGCCTGTGCGCCGCTGTCGGCCATTGTCGGGGAATAAGTCTTTCCGGTCGGTTTCCAGCCGCTCAGCCCCAGCCGGCCGAGGGCGTCCTGAAAGCCTGTCATCTGTGTGTTCATGGCTTTTCTCCTCTGCACGGCGCGGGCAAAACGCCTCACGCCGTCACCCGGTTTATCGGCATGGCACGCCATCCCTTGAGTGCTACAATTTCCAGCAACCATTTCCAGGGGCTTGCAGACATGGATTCGCTCAATCTCACCTTCATCGGCGCCGGCAACATGGCCCGCAGCCTCATCGGCGGGCTGCTGGCCGCCGGCTTTCCGCGCGAGCGCATCAGCGCCACCGACCCCAATGAGGCGGCCCGCGACCAGCTGACCCGGCAACTGGGCGTGCGTGCGCTGGCCGACAACCGTGAGGCGGCCCGGCAGGCGGACGTGGTGGTGCTGGCGGTCAAGCCCCAGCAGCTGCAGGCGGTCTGCCGCGAGCTCTCATCCGCCGTCGGCCACCGCCCGCTGATCCTGTCGATCGCCGCCGGCATCCGCACCGATGCCATCGATCGCTGGCTGGGCGGCGGCCTGCCCATCGTGCGCACCATGCCCAACACGCCGGCGCTGGTGCGCAGCGGCGCCACCGGCCTCTACGCCAATGCACAGGTCACGCCGGAACAGAAGGACGCCGCCGAGAACATCCTGCGCACCGTGGGGCTGACCCTGTGGGTGGAGAAGGAATCGCTGCTGGATGCGGTCACCGCCATCAGCGGCAGCGGACCGGCCTATTTCTTCCTGTTCATGGAGGCGCTGGCCGACGCGGGCGAAAGTCTCGGCCTGACGCCGGAAGCGGCCCGGCTGCTTACGGTGCAGACGGCGCTGGGGGCGGCGCGCATGGCGCTGGAAGGCGAGGACGAGCTGGCCGAGCTGCGCCGCCGGGTCACCTCCCCGGGCGGCACTACCGCCGCGGCGCTGGGCGTGTTCGACGAGGCCGGCTGCCGCGAGACCATCCATCAGGCCGCCGAGGCGGCGCGCAACCGCGCAGAAGAACTGGCCGACCAGCTGGGACGGGACGAGGAGGCGACATCATGAGCGCGGGGCTGCAGGCACTGCTTTTTCTCCTTCAGGTGGTCTTCGGGCTGATCACCTTCGTGTTCATTCTGCGCTTTCTCATGCGCGCCACCCGGGTGGACTGGCGCCTGCCGCTGGTGCACATCACCGCGCGGCTGACCAACTGGGCCTGCGCCCCGCTGGGCCGGCTGCTGCCGGTGAAGGGGCGCTGGGACTGGGCCGCCCTGGCGGCCGCCTGGCTTACCGAGGTGGCCTACGCCGTGGCGGTGAGCCTGCTCACCGGCCAGCACTACGGCGCCGCCGGCATCGCCCTATTCGGCGTGGCCGAGACCCTCAACGTGCTGCTGGACAGCCTGTTCTGGCTCATCATCATCCAGGCGGTCCTCAGCTGGGTTCAGCCCGGCTACAATCCCAACCTGGCCATCTTCCACCAGCTGGCCGAACCGGTGCTGGCACCCTTCCGCCGCTTCATCCCTCCCATCGCCGGGCTGGATCTCTCTCCCATCGCGGCGCTGATCGCCATCAAGCTGACGCAGATTCTGCTGGTGGGCCCCATCGCCGGCATGGCGCGGGCGGCGCTTGCGGGAGGCTGACATGGCGGCCCGCTGGGACGGCGACGATCTCATCCTGCCGGTGCTGCTGCAGCCCAAGGCCAGCCGTGACCGGATCACCGGCTGGCACGGCGACGAGCTGAAGATCCAGATTACCGCCCCGCCGGTGGACGGCAAGGCCAACGCCCACCTGATCAAGTTCCTCGCCAAGCAGTTCAAGGTGGCCAAGGGGCAGATCGAAATCGAGGCGGGCGAACTGTCCCGCCACAAGCGCCTGCGCATTCATGCACCCGGCAGGCTGCCTGCCGGCTTCCAGCTGGAAAGACCCGCCTGACAACGGGGTCTCCCCCATTTTTGCGGTGTGCGTCCATCTCACGCCGGAAAAAACCGGAAAAAACCCGTCCTGTGGTGGGTAACAGGCCGAAAAAGCGGGGCCTCCCCCGTTTTTGACCGATGCGCGCGCATGGCTCCGAAATTTCCACAGGCCTCCATTGCCCAGGACGTATATCAGTCCCGTTTTTCACGTGGCCCCCCTTCGCGACACTCCAGGTTTCACCGGGCGCCGGCCACCTCTTTACAGCGCCAGTGCCTGTGATACAGTTGCCCCATGACCGACGAGATCCGCCTGACGCTGCACACCCACACCCGTACGGAAATCCTGTTCGACCAGCTGGCCACCTTGCTGGAAGCCGCACCGCCGGCGCCCTTCGAGCAACTGCCCTTTCTCATTCAGGGCCGCGGCATGGAGCGCTGGCTGCAGCAGCGGCTCAGTGAGCGCTTCGGCGTGTTCAGTCAGGGAACGTTTCTCTTTCCCATCCACTTCTTCGCCCAGGTGGCGCAGGCGGTGGGCGTGGAGCTGGACGAGGCGCAGCTGGACCGCGCTCATCTGCGCTGGCGCATCGAGGACGTGCTGCGCCGCTCGGAGACGCTTGAACTGACACCGCAGGCGCAAGCGCTGCTGGCACCCCACCTGAACGGCGACCGCCAGCGCTTTCTGCTGGCCATGCAGCTGGCCAACCTGTTCGACCAGTATCAGATCATGCGGCCGGACTGGCTGGACAGCTGGGCGCGCAACGAACCCGCCTGCGGCCTGCCCCATGAGGACTGGCAGCGTGCCATCTGGCGCGCCCTGGCCCTGCCTGCCCACCGGGGCAGCCGCTGGCGGACCCTGATCGAACGGCTCAACAGCGGCGACATTCCTGACAGGGCCCTGCCGGAGCGCATTTTCGTCTTCGGCATCAGCTTCATGCCCACCCTCATGCTGGAAGTGCTCGATGCCCTCTCCCGCCATGTGCCGGTGCATCTTTTCGTGCTCACCCCCACGGCGGACTTCTTCGGTGATCTGAACCGGCGGCGCGGCTTCGACCCGGACGATCCTTTCGCCGGCGAAACCCACCACCCGCTGCTGGTAGCGCTGGCCCAGCAGGGACGCCACTTCCAGAACCTGCTGGAGACACTGGAGAACCAGCCCGGCGTGGTGCCGCTGCGTGATGCGGCCGACGAGACCACTCCGCCCCCGTCCGACCTGATCGGCCGCCTGCAGCACGACCTGCGCCACAACCGCACCGAACCTGCCCGGGAGGCACCGGCACGCATCAACGTGGAATTCCACCGCTGCCACACGCCGCTGCGGGAGCTGGAAGTGGTGCGCGACCGCATCGACGCCCTGCTAGCGAAGGACGAGCGCCTCACCGCCAGCGACATCGTGGTCATGTCGCCGGATATCGCCGCCTACCGCCCCTACATCGAAACCGTCTTCGCCGACCTGCCCCACAGCGTGGCCGACCGCTCGCTGGCACTGGACAACCCGGCGGCCCAGAGCCTGAGCCAGTGGCTCGATCTGCTGGCCGAAGGCACCTTCGGATGGGAAGCGCTGTTCGCCTTCATCAGCCGCGAGGATGTCGCCGGCGGCCTGGGACTCGGTGCCTCCGAGCTGGAACAGCTGCGCCAGCTGCTGGTGGAACGGGGACAGGTGCGCCTCGGTCTGGACGACCCGCACCATGCCAACACCTGGCTCGATGGCGTGCGCCGCCTGCTGCTGGGCGCCGTCATGGACGACCCCGACGGACTGTGGCGGGACTGGGCACCGGTCGGAGGCGTTTCCGGCCAGACACTGCCCCTGTTCGCCCCTGTGCTCGCCCTGCTGGACGAACTGCAGCGCCAGCACCGCCTCGGTGCCGCAGGCCCGCAGCCGGTAAACGCCTGGCTGGACGCCCTGCGCCGCTGGAACGACCTGCTGTATGCCGATCAACCGGCGCACCACCGCCTCATCGACACCCTGCTGAGCGAGCTGGAAGCGGAAACCACCGCCCTGCAGCAACCACAAGTGTCGCTGGAAACCCTCGCTATCTGGGCCGACACCCTGGCACAAGAAAAGCGCGCCTCCCACGGCTTTCTCTCCCGGGGCATCACCTTCTGCGATCTGCTGCCCATGCGCGCCATTCCCATGAAGGTGGTGGTGCTGGTGGGCATGAACGATCTGGCCTGGCCACGCCCGTGGCAGCCGCCGGAATACGACCTGATCGCCGCCCGCTTCCGGCCGGGTGACCGCAACCCCCGCGCGGAAGACCGCTACACCTTCCTCGAACTGCTGCTGGGCGTGCGCCAGCGGCTTGTCATCACCTGGCAGGGACTCAGCCCCGACAAGAACGAACCCCTGCCGCCGGCGCAGGTAATCATCGAGCTGCGCGAGCTGCTGGCGAACCACTACGGCATTGATGTGGACGCCCACACCTTCAGCCATGCCGACCGCCCCTTCCACAGCGCCTATTTCGTGGACAACGCCCCGCGCCGCCTGCCGCCGGGCCGGCAGGCACGCCATTACCGGCTGGCCCGCGCGCTGCATGAAGAACAGCCCCGGCTGCCGTCGCCGCTCGACGAGCCGCTGCCGCCTGTGCCTCTGCCCGACCCGCTGCCGCTGCCGCAGCTGAGCCGTCTGCTCGCCCATCCGGTGCGCTGGCTGCTCGGCCAGCACCAGCTGGGATTGAACGTGCTCAGGGCCCCGCCACCGCCCCGCCCCATGCTGACCGCCACCGCCCTCGACCGCTGGCAGGTGCGCGAATCCATCGGCTGCGCCGCCGGCGTGGACGCAACCCGCCTGCGCCGCCTGCAGGGAGAGGGCCGCTGGCCGCTGGAGCCGGTGGGCACCGCTGCCTGGACTCTGCTGGATCAGGAACTCAACACCACCCGCGAACAGCTCAAACGCCTGCAGGACCGGCTGGGCGAACGCCTGCCGGCGCGGGAGACGCGCATCGAACTGGAGGAAGGCACGCTGCTGTTCGACGACGACGCCCGCCACGAAGCGGGACGACTGCTGTGCCGCCCTCACCGCCTCAAGGGCAGGCTGTGGCTGGAGATCTGGCTGGGGCATCTGGCCGCCTGCGCCACAGACCCGTGCGACACCCGCCTGCTGCATACCCATGAAGGACGCGGCCGACTGCTGCAGCTGACGCCGCTGATGCCGGATACGGCCCGCGCCGAACTGGAACACTGGCTGGCGCTCGCCCGGCAGGCGACCGAAGCCCCTCTGCCCCTGCTGGCCGACTGGCTGTGGCAGGCGGTGGAAAAGGGCCTCCGGGACGGCACGCCTGTCAAGGCCGAGTGGCGCAAGGCGGCCCGCCTCAGCCTCGGTCTGGCCGAAGGTTTCGGTGACCATGACCCGCGCGATGCCGTGCTCACCACCGTGTTCGACACCGATGCCGCCACCGTGCTGGAAGAGCACATCATGCCCCTGTGGGAGACGCTCGAACCCCGGCTGATGACGGCCACACGACACAGCCGGCTGGAAACGGAGGGCCTCTGAGATGCGCGCACCTGACGCCTTCGCACTCTACGACACCCCGCTGCCGCCGGGCATCCATGTCATCGAAGCCAGCGCCGGCACCGGCAAGACCTATACCCTGGCCCAGCTGGTGGCCCGTCTGCTGCTGGAAGACGGCCTGCGCATCGAGCAGATTCTGGTGGTCACCTTCACCAATGCCGCAGCCGCCGAACTGCGTGAACGCATCCACGCCCGGCTGGCGCAGCTGCACCGCCTGCTGGACGGTCACCGCTGTGATGATCCGGACCTGAGCGCGTGGCTGCAGCGCCTTAATCCTGAAGAAGCCCGGCAGCGGCTGACGCGCGCGCTGCGGGACATGGACCTGGCCGCCATCCACACCATCGACGCCTTCGGCATTCAGGTGGCCCGCCGCCATGCACTGGCGCTGGGTCTGGCCGAGGACAGCGCCCTGCTGGATGACGCCGCCGAACTGGACCGCCTGCTCATCGACCGTCTGTGGCAGGAAAACATGCACAGGGTCAGCCGGCAGGCGCCGGAACTGGTGGACTGGCTGGCCGACGCCTCCGCCGTATTCGCGCTGTGCGACGAGGCCGGCCCCCATGCCCGTTTCGAGGACGACGTGGCCGAGTTCGATCAGGCGCTGGAGAGCTTCCTGAATCAGGAAGGAGACAATCCGCTGCGGCAGGCCGCCGCCCGCCAGCGACTGGGCCGTGCGCTGGCCGACCTGCTGCGCGACCCGCCGGTGCAGCTCAAGCCGAGCGCGCTGCCCAAGGCGTGGCGAGAGGTGGTCAGCCCCCTGCTGCGTGGCGGTTTTCCCAACTGGGCGAAACTGCCCAAAGGCGCGCCGGATGTAGCCAGCTACATTGATCAGCTTGCCTATGCGAGAGACCGGGAGAAGTGGCAGCAGGCCCTGCCCGCGCCGCTGATACTCGATCTGGCCGTGCTGGACGCCCTCTGGCCGCACCTGAAAAAGCTGCAGCCGGCATGGCTGCGCCACCTGCACCGTCAGTGGGCCGGGGCCCGGCAGACACGTCTCGAAACACGCGGCCTGTTCACCTTCGACAGCCTGCGTCACCGGCTGGCCGAAGCCGTGGAAGGCCCCCTGGCCGACACCCTACGGGCCCGCTACCACGCCTGTCTGATCGACGAGTTTCAGGACACCGACCCGGACCAGTGGCGCATCTTCTCTACCCTGTTCCGCAGCACGGACGCAGTGCCGAAGCGGCTGTTTCTCATCGGCGACCCCAAGCAGGCCATCTACGCCTTCCGGGGCGCCAATGTGGAAACCTACCATCTGGCCGTGCAGCAGGCGGACCACCACTACACCCTGGACACCAACTACCGCTCCCACAGCGCGCTGACCGAGGGGTTCAACCTGCTGTTTGCCGAAGAGACGGACGCCCCCACTTTTCTCGACCCGCGCTGTCGCTACCACCCGGTGCGCGCAGGCGTGGACGATGCCACCGTGCAGCTGACGCTGGACGGCACCCCCTTCAACCGCATCCGCCTGCTTCACCCGGCGCCGGATGCCGGGGAGGACGCCGTGCTGGCACAGCTGTGCGCCGACATCGTCACCCTGCTGGAACGGGGCCGGCTGGGCACCGATCAACGCCCCCTGCGCCCGCGGGACATCGCCGTGCTGGTGCCCACCCACAAGCATGCCGCCCGGGTGCAGGCCGCCCTGCGCCGCTGCGGCGTGCCCAGTGTGCGCAGCGCACCCGACAGCCTGTGGCAGACCGCCACCAGCGAAGCCCTGCTGACCCTGATGCAGGCCCTGCTGGATCCTCGCGACACCGGCGCACTGCACGCCTTTCTCATCGGGCCGCTGATGCGCTGGCCGCTGGCCCGGCTGACCGACGGTGCGGCGGTGGCCGGGGCGCAGGCCCGACTGATCGAGGCGCGGCAGCGTTGGCAGCGCGACGGCATCATGGCTGCCCTGACCGCCCTGTTCGACCAGCTGGAATGCTGGCAGACGCTGGCAGCCCATGAGGACGGCGAGCGGCGCATCGCCGATCTGCGCCACCTGACCGAGCGGTTGCAGCAGCAGGCGCTTGACGAGCGCCTGCCGCCACTGGAACTGTTCCGCTGGGCGCTGCGTGCCTGGCGGGACGGAACCGACTGCGACACCCTGCGGCTGGAGAGCGATGAAAACGCCGTGGAAATCGCCACTATCTTCGCCAGCAAGGGGCTGCAGTATCCGGTGACGCTGGTCTATGGCGACTGGAAGGCCAGAAGCGCCAGCACGCCATACGCCGTGGCCGAGCCGGAAGGCCGGCGGGTAGGCTTCAGCGAAGCGCTCAAGGCGCGCCAGCAGGCCGCCCTGCAGCAGGAGCAGCTGCGGCTGTTCTATGTGGCCTGCACCCGGGCCGAAAGCCATCTGGGCCTCTATCTGCCCGGTGGACATACGGGCGTGCTCCGCCACCTGCTGGGCACCCTCTCCGACGACGAAGCGCCCGCACGCCGGCAGGCGCTGGAGGCGCATCCCGACCTGTTCGAAGCGGTGGCGGTGGATGCGGCCCCGACGGTGCGGTGGCAGCCCCCGGCGGAATCCCTCCAGTGGCGCGAGGCGCCTGAGCCGGCCGGGCCGGTGCGTGCCACCCTGCTGAGCAGCTTCACTGCGCTGGCGCGCCGCCAGCCGGAGGCGGTGGAAGACGCCTCCCTGCAGGCACGCGCGGACATCGACCCCCTGCTGGAGGCGATGGAAGATGACGGCCTGCCTGCTGGCACCCGCTTCGGCACGCTGTTTCATGATCTGATGGAACAGCTGCCCCACTTCCAGCCGGATGACGCCGAGGTGGACGGCCTCATCGCGGAACTGAGCCGCCACCACGGCCTGCCGCTGGATGAGGCCCAGCGGACCCGGTTGTGCCGTCAGGTGCACGACACGCTCGGCGGCCGGATCGATTCATTCACCCTCTCGCAGCTGGCGCCCCATCAGTATCTGCGCGAACGGGGCTTCGTGCTTGACGCACCCGAGCTCTCACCGACCGCCCTCAACGCCCTGCTGGACGGGCAGGCTGGCTGGAGCCCCTTGCACGGAGAGACGACCCGGGCACACCTGCGCCACTATCTGCAGGGCTTCGTGGACCTGACCGTGGAAGTGGACGGGCGCTACCACATCATCGACTACAAGACCAACCGGCTGACCCGCTATGACGCTCCCGCGC
>JALVTA010000194.1 GCA_027036095.1 Thiotrichales bacterium
GGATGCGAATGAAACCACCTGCGAGCGTTTGGGTTATTCGCGACGCGAACTGCTGGCCATGACGGTGATGGACGTGAGCGAAGCGGTTACCGATCTTGCGACATGGCGTGGCATGGTGAAGGGGTTGTGCGAGTCCGCTGCCCGGAAGTCGCTTTCGCATCTGGAAGGCGTGCACATCCGTCGCGATGGCAGCCGGTTCCCGGTGGAGGTGGCGGCGCGCTACGTGGAGGACGAACGCGGCGGGCGCGTGGTGGCCGTGGCGCGCGACATATCCGAGCGCAAGCGCCACGAGCGGCAGCTTGCCGTGCTGGCGCGGGCGGGCGCGCAGATCCACGAGGCGCTGGACGAGCGTACCATTGCCCGGCGGCTGGTGGAGCTGGCTGCCGAGATGCTGGAATGCGAGGCCGGCGCGGTGGGGTTCGTGCACGATGGCGTGGCCCAGTTCCGCGAGTACTGGCAGGGCGGCGCGTTCCATCCCGTGGCGCTGGATTTCCCGGAAGGGCATGGCGTGCCCGGCCACGTGCTGGCCACCAGGGCGCCTTATTGCACCAATGATGCCGAGCATGACCCGCACGTGATTCCCGAGATCCGGCAACGACTGGGTTTCCGCAAGCTGGTGGACATGCCGGTGCTGGACGCCGGCGGGCGGGTGCTGGCCTGTTTCGAGATGCACGACCGATGCGACGGGCGCGATTTCGACGCCAACGACATCGAGGCGCTCCAGGCCCTGTCCCGCATCGTGGCCACCGCGTTTGCCAACGCCAGGCTCCTGGAGAACGTGCGCGCCGCGCGCGAGCGGTTGAAGGCGTCCAACCGGATGCTGCGGATGATCAGCGATTGCAACCAGGCGCTGGTGCGGGTGAGCGACGAGCAGGAGCTGCTGGACACCATCTGCGGGTTGCTGGTGTCGGAAGGCGGCTACGTGATGGCGTGGGTCGGCAAGACGGAGCGGGACGAGGCGCGCAGCATCCGGCCGTTGGCCTGGGCCGGCATGGAGGACGACTACCTGAAATCGGTGCGCATCTCCTGGGCCGACGACGAG
>JALVTA010000195.1 GCA_027036095.1 Thiotrichales bacterium
ATCACCGCAAGTTCGTGGAGGGCCCGGGCTAGGATCGCGTCGGCGTCCCATTCCCGTACTTCCTTGGGATCGGGGAGACGTTGCTGCAGCCGCTTTCGGGTTTCGGGAGCGAGCAAGGCGAGGGCCTCGGCCAAGGCCTCGATCCCCCCGTGGGGCACCGCCACCCCAGCCTCGCGCAGAACGCCCCGGTAGTAGTCTTCGGTGATCCGATCGGGGTAGCGCTCGGCCAACCCCCGGAAGGTGAGTTCGGCCAAGTGCTGAGCATCGGTCTTACCCTCAGGGGTGGGGTATTTGGGAATGCGGTAGCGCTTTTTGTCGTCCACCGGCAGCTCGACGTTGGCCATCTGGGCGATAAGCACGGTGTTATCGATGACCTCGTCGCCCCACTCCTCCGGGGGAAGCGCCCTTCGCATCTCCTCCGGGGTCTTTACGTAGAACTGATCGCAGGGGAACTTCCAGCGGCCCGGGTCGTCCCAGGTAGCCTTGGTCTGGATCGCTAGCAGCACCTCGTGGGCCTCGGCGTCTTCCCGCTTTACGTAGTGGCCGTCGTTGGTGGCCACCATGCCCAGGCCGTACTTCCTCGCCCACTCCTTGAGGATGGCGTTGTTCCTTTGCTGTTCCTCCAAGCCGTGGTTCTGGATCTCGATAAAGAACCGGTCCTTAAAAATGGCGAGGTATTCGTTCAACCGGGCCTCGGCCAGGTCCTCGCGGCCGGCCAGGAGGAACTGGTTGATCTCCGAACCCAAGCAGCCGGAAAGGGCGATTAGGCCTTCGGAATGCTCCCGCAAAAGCTCCCGGTCGATCCGGGGCTTTTCGTAGAAACCCTCGAGGTAGGCCCGGGTGGCGAGCTTGACCAGGTTCTGGTAGCCCTTGAAGTCCTTGGCGATCAAGGTGAGGTGGTAGTAACCGCCGTCCAGCCCCTTGCGGCGTTTCTTGTCAAAACGGCTCTCGGCGGCCACGTAGGCCTCGTAACCGATGATCGGCTTAACCCCCATCTTATGGGCCAGCCGGTAGAACTCCACGGCAGCGAAGAGGTTCCCGTGGTCGGTGATGGCGAGCGCGGGGTACTCGGGGCTGGTGGCCTTTACCCACTCCAGTAGGTCCTTGAGCTTGGCCGCCCCGTCGAGAAGCGAGTACTGCGTGTGCTGGTGGAGGTGGGCGAACTTCACGGGACCAGCATACCGGGGGTCTAGGCCAGGGCAGGCACCCCTGGTGGCAAGCCCCGGCCAGGGAAAACAGCGGGCTGGCCGAAAACGGCCGGAAGGGCCTCCGCCCTCGAGCTTGCGCAGAGCAGGACATCCGTCCCTTGACCCGGGTCATGGCCCGCGGCTTCCCGGCGCCCTCATGCTTTTCAGAGAAAGGAGGGCGTATGGACTATAGCTGGATCCAAATCGCGGTCGCAGCGATCTTTTTCTCCGTCGTCATCACCCTGGTACTTTCCCGCGGCTACGGCTGGCTCTCCCCCACCTTCTGGCGAAACGCGGCGGTGGTCAGCTCGCTCATCATGACCTTCATCCTCCTCTGGTTGACCCTCGACACCGCCGACCAGGTCCGGCCCGGTTCCGGCCGGATCCCCGACTGGACCGTTATCAACTACGAAATCCGGCTGGTCTGGGACGGCGCCAAACGCCGCCAGGTGCCCGCGGTGGGGCGGGAGACCGGCTTTTTTGGCAAGAAATGGACCCGCCAGGAAGCCTACGACCTGATCAACAAGGGGAAGATGACCCTGCAGTCAAGGAACTGCATGGAATGCCACCAGATACTGGGAAACGGCGCCTACTACGCCACCGACCTCACCCGCGCCTGGCTTGACCCCTGGTGGGAAGAACGGATCATGCCCCTCACCGGGGCCAAAACGCGGGAAGAGGCCATGATGGCTTGGCTGAAAAACCCCCCGGCCATGCCCCAGGGCCGGCGCAAGATGCCCAACCTGCACTTTAGCGACGAGGAACTGAAAGCCTTGATCGCCTTCCTGAAGTGGATGTCGGCAATCGACACCAATGGTTTCCCCCCGCGCTTCGCGGTAGCGCAGTAAGGAGGTGCGTATGGCAGCTTCCCTTGCCGGTAACAAACCCCAGGAACTCTTCGAGTCCCAAAAACTGGCCCTCGCTTACTTTGCGGTGGCCATCATCCTCTTCGGCGCCCAGCTCGTCTTCGGGCTGATCGCCGCCTATCAGTACATCAACCCGGATTTTCTTCTTGACAAGATCCCCTTCATGACCAACCGCACCCTCCACGTCAACGCCATGATCGTCTGGCTCCTGGTGGGGCTTATGGGGGGAGTCTACTGGTTCCTGCCCCTGGAAACCGGTCGCGAAGTTGTGGGCATCCGCCTGGCTAAATTCATCTGGTGGGTCATCGTGGCCGGTGTATCGGTGGTCATCCTGGTCTACCTGTTCGTGCAGGTCGGCCCCGGTAACGCCTTCACCCTTTGGTTTATCAACGAAGGGCGGGAATACATAGAGGCCCCGAGATGGGCGGACATCGCCATCGTCGCTTGGGTTGCGGTTTTTCTCTATAACGTCATCGCCACCGCGCTGGCCGCCCGGCGGATCACCGGTCTTCTCGGCGTGCTGATCTTCGACCTGGTGGCCCTGGGCGCGCTTTACACCGCCGGGATGCACTACACCGTAAACGTCACCATGGACCAGTACCTCTGGTGGTGGGTGGTGCACCTCTGGGTGGAAGCCACCTGGGAAGTGCTGGTGGGCGTGCTCATGGGCTGGAGCCTCATGTACCTTTTGGGCACCCCGCGAAAACTCATCGAGACGTGGCTGTTCCTCGAGGTCGCCCTGGTCTTCGGCACCGGCATCCTGGGTCTCGGCCACCACTACTTCTGGATCGGAACCCCCGAGTACTGGATTGGTCTGGGCGGCTTCTTCTCGGCGCTCGAACCCTTGCCGCTAGTGGCCATGGTGGTGCACGCCCTTTACGACGCGGGCGCCCACAGGCTTAACACCGTCAACCGCCCAGCGGTTTTCTGGGCCATCGCCCAAGCCTTCGGCAACTTCATCGGCGCCGGGGTGTGGGGTTTCATGCAAACCCTACCGCAAATCAACATGTACTCCCACGGAACGCAGCTGGCGGCCGCCCACGGCCACCTGGCCTTCTTCGGCGCCTACCTGGGCACGGTGCTCACCCTGATCTACATCGCGGTGCAGAACGCCCGCCGGCCGATGCAGATTCCCCTTGACTCCAAGTACTGGAGCTGGGCATTCGCCCTGATGATCCTGGGCATCATCGGCATCGCTGGATCGTTCACGATCTCGGGCTTTGCCCAGACGATGATTGAACGGGCCGAACTAGGCAGCACCTGGAGCGCCTTCATCCGTTCCTACACCCACCCCTGGTACGCCAACACCCTGGGCTGGCGCTTCCTGTTCGCCTGGGTATTCGTAGCCGGGTACCTGGTACTGGTCTACGACCTACTCACCATTGGCAAGCGGAAGGAGGGGTATGCAGCCTAGCCAAGAGGTCACCCAGGCCCTGGGAACGATGATTCTCTACGGCTTCACCTTCGTCTTCTCGGCGGGCATGTACGCGTCGCTTTACGCCGCTGGCCGGCTCACCGGCCGCCCCTACCTGATCTGGCTTGGCTACATCTTCGCCGTGCTCGAGGTCGTCGGGGTCGCAGGGATGATTTTCCGCGGCCACCTCGACCTCTTCTGGTCCCTGCTCATGGCGTTTGCCGGAACGGTCTACCTCTTCCTGCCGCAGATGACCTGGTGGGCCGTACGCGAATTCCACCGCCGGCACATCGCCTTCGAAAGGGGGTAAGGATCCATGGATATCGCGCGGGTAGAAGTTTACCTGGACAACCAGGACAAACCCTACGCGGTGCTCGAGCAAGCGCCCTTCACCCTCGAGCTCGACCCCACGGGGATGGAAGAGGGCACCCACTACCTGATCGCCGTCACCCACTACCGGGATGGTTCGGTGGACCACCACGAATACGTTTTCGAGGTGGCCCGCCGGGGTCCGGTTTACGCCGGGCACATCGCACGCGCCCCGATCATGACCCCGATCGAGGTGCGGATGGTCGACAGCGTGGAGCTCGAGGCCCCGACCAAGCCCGACCTCCTTCGCTACGCCGTCTTCCCGGTGCTGCTGTTCTTGCTCTTTGCCGGCGTCGCCACCTGGCTTGCCTTTTACGGGGAAAACGCCCTACCGGGAGGGGCGCTGGCGGCCGGCGGCCAGGTGGCTTCCACCAACCCACCGGGCACCCCGACACCCCTTTCCGGCAACGGCGAGGCCCTCTACCAGCAACTCTGCGCGAGCTGCCATCAACCCGACGGGCGGGGGCAACCGCCAACCTTCCCGGCGCTGGCCCAAAACCCAAAGCTGGCCGACGCCGAATACGTGATTAAAACCGTGCTCAACGGCAAGCCCGGAACCGCCATGCCCCCCTTCGGGCGCCGTCTCGACGACGCCGGGGTGGCCGCGGTGGTGAACCACATTCGCAACGCGTGGGGTAACCGCTTTGGAACAGTGACACCGGAGGAAGTGGCCCAATTGCGCTAGGCCCCAGGGGTTCGTGGAGGCACCCGGGCGCGGCTAGGAAAGGTCAGGTGATGCGGTATGCGGTCAAGAAGGATTTGGTGGATCGGGTTCCTTGCAGTGCTCCTCGGTGCCTGGGGATTGGCCCAGCAGCCGGCACCCAAGCTCACCCCCGAGGAGATGAAACGGGCCAAGGAAATCTACTTCCAGCACTGCGCCGGGTGCCACGGTGTGCTCCGCAAGGGCGCGACCGGCAAGAACCTGGAAC
>JALVTA010000196.1 GCA_027036095.1 Thiotrichales bacterium
AGCGCTGTCGGCGCGGCTGCCCAGCACCAGCCCGAGGGCGTCCAGCAGAATGGATTTGCCCGCGCCCGTCTCGCCGGTCAGGGCGGTGAAGCCGGCGGAAAAGCTCAGCTCCAGCCGTTCGATCAGGGCCAGATTGCGGATGGTCAGTGCGGTCAGCATCGGCTGTGCCCACCCCAGCCCAGTTTGGTGCGCAGGATGTCGTAGAAGTTGTAGTTGACCGGATGGATCATGGTCAGCTTGCGGTCGTGGGCGGCCACCTGGGTGACATGATGGCTCAGGATTTCGAAGGTGACCTGCCCGTCGCAGGTGATGCGGGCGGTACCGGTACAGGTCTTGTGGGGGATCAGGCGGATGACGCTGCGCCCGGGTACGACCACGGGGCGGTTGCTGAGGGTGTGGGGGTTGATGCTCACCATCAGCAGCGCTTCCAGCCGGGGGTCCACCAGCGGCCCGCCGGCGGACAGGGCGTAGGCGGTGGAGCCGGTCGGCGTGGCGATGATCAGCCCGTCGGAACGGTGCCGGGTGACGAAGTGGTCGTCTAGCCAGACGTTGAACTCGATCATGCGCGGGGTGTCCGGCTTGTGCAGCACCACGTCGTTGACCGCCAGATGTTCAAACACAACCCGGTCGTTCTCGAAGACGCGCGCATGCAGCAGGCTGCGCTGCTCGCGGGTGTAGTTGCCCGCCAGCACGGCGCCCAGATCCTGCTCCAGCGTTTCGGGCGAAAAGTCGGCCAGAAAACCCAGCCGCCCCAGGTTGATGCCCAGCAGTGGCACATTGTGGTCCACCACGCTGCGTGCGGCGCTGATGAAACTGCCGTCCCCGCCGACGACGATGGCCAGGTCGATCTGGCGCACCATCTGCTCGCGCGGCAGCGGCGTCAGCGCCAGCTGGTCGGCGGTTTCCGGCTCGCAGCAGGTGTTGTCGATGAAGCAGGTGCAGCCCCGTTCGCTGAGAAAGCGGGCCACCTTCGACAGGGTGGCGTACGCCTCCGGCGCGCCCGGTTTGCTGAAAAGTCCGATGCGTTGGAAGGCGTCTGCCATCGTCTTGACCCTGTCTGACCCTGTCCCCATAATTAGCACTCGCCAGGAGAGAGTGCTAACCGGTATTTCCGTAAAGCGGCATTGGACTGATCAGCGTAATTATCGAGGTGCGGACATGCTGGGAGAACGCGATCAGCTTCTGCTCAGAAAACTGATTGAATTATACCTGAAGGAGGGGCGCCCGGTCGGGTCGCGCACCCTGTCCAAGCTGCCGGAGATCAGCGTCAGCGCGGCCACCATCCGTAATGTGATGGCCGATCTGGAAGAGCGGGGCCTGATCGCCTCGCCCCACACCTCAGCCGGCCGCGTGCCCACCGCCCGGGGACTGCGCTTCTATGTGGACCGCTTTCTCACCGTCACCCCGCTGGAGCAGGAGCAGGTGCAGCGGCTCTCCGAGGCGCTGGCGGAGGCAGGCGAGGCGGATGCCGCCATTGATCGGGCATCGCGTCTGCTCTCCGAGCTCAGTGGCATGGTGAGCATCGTGCGCCTGCCGGACCGCGCCGAGGAGCGGGTCAGCCGCGTGGCGCTGGTGCCGCTGAGCGAGCGGCGCGTGCTGGTGGTGCTGGTGTTCAACAATCAGGAGGCGGAAAACCGCTTCATCGAGCTGGCCCGCCCCCTTTCCGCCGAGCAGCTGGAGAAGCTGAGCCGCTTTTTCAACGAGGAACTGGAGGGGCTGACGCTGCGGGAGGCCCGTGCCCGGCTGGTCAGCCGCATGCAGCAGCTGCACGCCGACCTCAATGAGGGCATGCGCCGCTTCATCGAGGCGGCCGAAGGCGCGCTGGCGCAGCACGAACAGGAAGGGGAGACCCTGCGGGTGACCGGCAAGACCCGCCTGCTGCAGTATGAGGAGCTGGCGGATGTGGCGCGGCTGCGGGAGCTGTTTGCCACCTTCGAGCAGCAGCGGGATCTGCTGCATGTGCTCGACCGCAGTCTGGAGGCCGATGGCGTGCAGGTGTTCATCGGCCGCGAAAGCGGCGTGGAGCTGGATGATGACTGCGCGCTGGTGGCGCGCTCCTGGAGCATGGATGACACGCTTGTCGGCGCGCTGGGGGTGATCGGCCCGGCGCGCATGCCCTATGACCGGGTCATCCCGCTGGTGGACATGACCGGGCGGATTCTCGAGTCCGTCTTGAAAAAGCCCGCGCCGGCCCCATTGAACGAGTAGTCCGAATTCATCAGTCGAGAGGAACACCATGAGCGAAGAACGTCGCAACGAACAGGATGCCGTGCAGAATCAGGCGGAAGCGCAGGGCGAAGACCCCGCGCTGAAGGATCTGGAACAGGCCGAGCAGCAGGTGGAGGAAGACCTGCAGAAGGCGCTGGAAGAGGCGCGCCAGCAGGCGGCCGACCACTGGGATGCCCTGCTGCGCGTCAAGGCGGACATGGAAAACTTGCGCCGGCGCACGCGTATCGATGTGGAAAACGCCCACAAGTTCGCGCTGGAGAAGTTCATCAACGAGCTGCTGCCGGTGCTCGACAGCATGGAGATGGGCATCGAGGCGGCCGGCAAGGAAGGCGCCACCGTCGAGACCCTGAAAGAAGGCATGGAGATGACCTTTAAGATGATGCTGGATGTGCTCTCCCGCTTCGGTGTCGAGCGCATCGACCCGGCAGGCGAACGCTTCGACCCGCAGAAGCATGAGGCGATGACCATGGTGCCCTCCGCCGACCACGAGCCGGAAACCGTCATGGACGTGATCCAGAAGGGCTACAGCCTCAATGATCGGCTGGTGCGTCCGGCGCGAGTGGTGGTCTCCAAGGAAGCGGAGCAGTAAGCCCTCTTGAAAAAGCGCAATACGGCCACATAAAACGGGCAACGACAGAATTCACAGGAATGAAGGAGAGAGCAAGATGAGCAAGATTATCGGTATTGACCTGGGTACGACCAACTCCTGCGTCGCCGTCATGGAAGGCGGCGAGGTGAAGGTGATCCCCAACTCCGAGGGTGCGCGCACTACCCCGTCGGTGGTGGCCTTCACCAAGGATGGTGAAGTGCTGGTGGGCGAGCCGGCCAAGCGTCAGGCGGTCACCAACCCGGAGAATACCCTGTTCGCCATCAAGCGCCTGATCGGTCGCAAGTGCGACGACGAGGTGGTGCAGAAAGACCGTGATATGGTGCCCTACAAGATCGTCTGCGCCGACAACGGCGACGCGTGGGTCGAGGCCAACGGCAAGAAGATGGCGCCGCAGGAGATCTCCGCGCTGGTGCTGAAGAAGATGAAGCAGACCGCCGAGGACTATCTTGGCCATGAGGTCAAGGAAGCGGTCATCACCGTGCCGGCCTACTTCAACGATGCCCAGCGTCAGGCCACCAAGGACGCCGGTCGCATCGCCGGGCTGGAGGTCAAGCGCATCATCAACGAGCCGACGGCGGCGGCGCTGGCCTATGGTGTGGACAAGGACACCAAGGGCGACCGCAAGATTGCCGTCTATGACTTGGGCGGCGGTACCTTCGATATCTCCATCATCGAAGTGGCCGATGTGGACGGTGAGAAGCAGATCGAAGTGCTGGCTACCAACGGTGACACCTTCCTCGGTGGTGAGGACTTCGACAAGCGTCTGATCGACTACATCGTCGAGGAGTTCAAGAAGGATCAGGGCATCGACCTGCGCAACGACCCGCTGGCGCTGCAGCGTCTGAAGGAAGCGGCGGAGAAGGCCAAGATCGAGTTGTCTTCCCGCGAGCAGACCGACATCAACCTGCCGTACATCACAGCGGATGCCAGCGGTCCGAAGCACCTGAACATGCAGATCACCCGGGCCAAGTTCGAGTCGCTGATCGAGGACCTGGTGGAGAAGTCCATCGAGCCGTGCCGCATCGCCATGAAGGATGCCGGCCTGTCCAACAGCGACATCGACGATGTCATTCTGGTGGGCGGCTCCACCCGGGTGCCGCTGGTGCAGCGCAAGGTGGAGGAATTCTTCGGCAAGGCGCCGCGCAAGGACGTGAACCCGGACGAAGCGGTGGCTATCGGTGCGGCCATCCAGGGTGGCGTGCTCGCCGGTGAAGTGAAGGATGTGCTGCTGTTGGATGTGACCCCGCTGTCTCTGGGCATCGAGACCATGGGTGGTGTGATGACCAAGCTGATCGAGAAGAACACTACCATCCCGACGCGCAAGTCGCAGATTTTCTCCACGGCGGAGGACAACCAGACGGCGGTCACCATCCACGTGCTGCAGGGTGAGCGCGAGCTGGCCAAGGACAACAAGTCCCTGGGCATGTTCAACCTGGAGGATATTCCGCCCGCGCCCCGTGGTGTGCCGCAGATCGAGGTCACCTTCGACATTGACGCGAACGGTATCCTCAACGTGTCCGCCAAGGACAAGCAGACCGGCAAGGAGCAGAAGATCACCATCCAGGCTTCTTCCGGTCTGACCGAGGAAGAGATCGAGCGCATGATCAAGGACGCGGAGGCCCATGCGGAAGAAGACCGCAAGGCCCGCGAGCTGATCGAAGCGCGCAACCAGGCGGATGCGCTGGTGCATGAAGCGAAGAAACTGCTCAAGGAAGCCGCCGAGAAGATCAGTGCGGCCACGAAGGAGCTGGTGGAAAAAGCCATCAGCGCCGTGGAAGAAGTGGTCAAGGGCGACGACAAGGCGGCTATCGAAGGCAAGACCAAGGAGCTGGCCGACGCCATGCAGAAGGCGGCTACCGAACAGGCTCAGGCCGGCGGTGGCGCTGAAGGCGCGGCGGCCTGAGCCTGTT
>JALVTA010000197.1 GCA_027036095.1 Thiotrichales bacterium
TGGCCAGATAGGGGGAGGGATTGTCCTTCAGGGCATTGGCCAGTGCGGTGGGCGCGGCCAGCAGGGTGGCAATGAAGGTGCGGCGGGAACGGGGTCTCCCCCAATTTTGCAGGATGGTTTTTTCCGTGCCCGGCTCAGGCGCCGTTTTTGCCCGGATTTTCGCGGTTTTGGGCGGTATCCGCTCCGTTTTCGGCGTTTTCATGGGGGTCGGCCTCCTGTTCGGCGCCGTCCCCTTCATTATGCGCATCCTCGCCTTCCAGTGCGCGCATTTCCGCCTCGATCTGCTCGAATTCGGCGTCCCAGTCGAAGTCATCGTCTTCCTGTCCGTCTTCGTCGCTGGCCGCCTCGATATCCTGATCTTGCGCCGGTTCCGGCGCGCGGGGCTGGCCGTCCTCGTCGAAACTCAGTCCCTGTTCGGCGGGCGCGTCCACCACCAGCGGCGAGGCGGCAGCTGCCGCTGCCGGAGCAGTGGTGCGGGTGGCGGTCGGTGCGGGGCTCTCAGGTGAAGGCGTTTCGGGGCCGGTGGGGGGGCCGCCCTGCGGGCCGTCCGGCGGAGTCGGCCCGTCTTCGTCGCTGTCCATATCGCCCTCGTCCTCCTCGCGGTCGCGGGTCAGCAGGGCGCCGATCCACACCCCCAGTTCGTAGAGGAGCCACATGGGCACGGCCAGCAGGGTCTGGGAGATGACATCCGGCGGCGTGAGCAGCATGCCGATGATGAAGGCCGCCACGATGACGTAGGGGCGCATGTGGGCCAGTTTCTTTGCGCTGGTCACGCCGGTGAGGATCAGCAGCACCGTGGCCACCGGCACTTCGAAGGCCACGCCGAAGGCGAAGAACATCTTAATGACGAAGTCCAGATAGAGGCTGATGTCGGTGGCGATGGTGACGCCTTCCGGCGCGGTGCCGGTGAGGAACCTGAACACCAGCGGAAAGACCACGTAATAGGCGAAAGCACCGCCGGCGTAGAAAAGGAAGACGCTGGAGGCCAGCAGCGGCCCGACCAGCTTTTTCTCATGCTCATACAGGCCGGGGGCGATGAAGGCCCACAGCTGGTAGAGGATGACCGGCATGGCCAGATAGATGGCCAGCACCAGCGACAGCTTGAACGGGGTCAGGAAGGGGGAGGCGACCGCCGTGGCGATCATGCCGCCATTGGCCGGCATGTAGCGCAGCAGCGGCTCGGCGATGAAGTGGTAGAGATCGTTGGCGAAGGGGAACAGCACCAGAAACAGCACGATGATCGCCAGCACCGCTTTGGTGAGGCGGTCGCGCAGCTCGAGCAAATGCTCGACCAGCGTCATTTCCTTGTCGTCTGGGGGGAGGGCGCTGTGGGTCATGAGGTTTCGGTCGGGGCCGGTTCTGCCTTGTGGTCGGAAGGCTGTGCAGTGACAGTGCTGTTGCGCCTCGAGGCGGTACTACGTGTGCCATCGGACCGCTCAGTGGCGGGACGCACACCATCCCGTTCCGGATCGTTCATCTCCGCATGCAGCGGCGGCGGTTCTTCACCGCCGAAGGTGGGCCGCTGCAGTTCTTCCAGATTCAGTTCGTCTTGCAGAGTGTCCTGCGCTTCACGCAGGTTGCCGTAGAGGTCGTTCTGCAAGTCCCGTTCCACCTGGCGCAGGGTTTCGGCCTCTTCGCGCAGGTCAAGCTCCCGGCGCAGTTCTTCTACGGTTTCGCGCAGTTCGCTCTCCTCGCGCACGGACTGGATGAAGCGGCGCGTCTTACCCACGAAGCGCCCGATCTGACGGGCCACTTCAGGCATGCGCTGTGGGCCGATCACCAGCAGGGCGATGATCAGCACCAGAAACAGTTCCAGTCCGCCGACGTCGGAGAACATGCTCAGGCTTTGGGTGCGGTGTCGTCAGACTTCTTTTCTTCCGCCTTGGCTTCGAAGACCTGGCCGTCGGGCTGCTTCTGTTCCACTGCCTCGGGTTTGGTCTCTTCTTCCTTGATGGACTGCTTGAAGCCCTTGATGGCGGCGCCCAGGTCGGAACCGACGCTGCGCAGGCGCTTGGCGCCGAACAGAACCAGGACGATGGCGAGAATGATCAGAAGTTGCCAGATGCTGATACCCATAATGGTGTTGCTCCTTGAAGTTGAATCAGTTGCCCATCAGGTGGATGTGCAGGTGAAAGACTTCCTGTCCGCCGGACTCGCCGGTGTTGATCAGGGTTTTGAAGCCGTCCAGGTCGTGGGCCTGAGCCAGCTGCGGCAGCAGCAGCATCATGTGGCCCATCAGGTCCTTGTCTTCGGGTGTCAGATCGAACAGGGTGGGAATGCGCTTTTTGGGGATCACCAGAAGATGGACCCGCGCCTTGGGGTTGATGTCCTTGATGACGATGCACTTGTCGTCTTCGTAGATGATGTCGGCCGGAATCTCCCGGTCGATGATTTTTTCGAATACGGTCTTTTCTTCCATGGCCAGGCTCCTGAGGTGATCGGTTGGATCACGGGGCGGTCGCGGTTGGCGACCCGTAAACCGAAGCTGCCCGGGGATCGCCCGGGCAGCCTGTCAGTCGTTTGTCATCCGTTCTGCTGGCGCCGGGCCTTCTCTTCCAGACCGGACAGGCCGAAGCGGCGCGCCAGTTCGTCCAGCACCTGCCGCGAGGACAGGCCCTGAGACGCTAATAATACCATGGTGTGAAACCACAGGTCAGCCACCTCGTAGACAAGATGCTCGGCATCGCCGTCCTTGGCGGCCATGACGGTCTCCACCGCCTCTTCACCCACTTTCTTCAGAATGGCGTCTAGCCCCTTGTGGTAGAGGCCAGCCACATAGGAACTGTCGGGCGCGGCGTCCTTGCGTGCCGTCAGCACTTCGTCCAGCTGATTGAGAATGTCGTTCACAGTCGCACCTCGATGCCCCGTTCGGCCATGTGTCGCTTGGCCTGTTCAACGGTGTATTCGCCAAAGTGGAAGATGGAGGCGGCCAGCACGGCATCGGCCCCGCCTTTCAGCACGCCGTCGGCCAGATGGTCCAGGTTGCCGACGCCGCCGGAGGCGATGACGGGAATGGAAACCCGAGCGGTGATGGCGCGCATCAGTTCCAGATCGAAGCCCTGCTTGGTGCCGTCCCGATCCATGCTGGTGACCAGCAGTTCGCCGGCACCCAGCTCGGCCATGCGCTCGGCCCAGTCGACCGCATCAATGCCGGTCTCGCGTCGACCGCCGTGGGTGAAGATCTCCCAGCGGGGCGGCTCGCCTGCGCCGCTGACCCGTTTGGCGTCGATGGCCACCACGATGCACTGGCTGCCGAATTTGTCGGAGGCCTCCTGCACGAAGCCGGGGTTGAAGATGGCGGCGGTGTTGATGGAGACCTTGTCGGCGCCGGCGTTGAGCATGCGGCGCACGTCGTCCACGCTGCGGATGCCGCCGCCGACGGTCAGCGGGATGAACACCTGACTGGCCACCTGTTCGACCACGTGCACCATGGTCTCGCGCTCGTCCGAACTGGCGGTGATGTCGAGAAAGGTGAGCTCGTCGGCCCCTTCCGCGTTGTAGCGGCGGGCGATCTCCACCGGGTCGCCGGCGTCGCGGATGTCCACGAACCGCACGCCCTTGACCACGCGGCCGTTATCCACGTCCAGACAGGGGATGATGCGCTTGGCCAGTCCCATGTCAGCCTCCCGTCAGTTCATCCAGCAGGCGCTGGCCTTCGGCGAAATCCAGCGTGCCTTCGTAGATGGCACGGCCTGTGATGACACCGGTGACACCTTCTGCGGCCAGCGGCGCCAGCGCGCGCAGGTCATCCAGGTTGGTGACGCCGCCGGAGGCGATCACCGGGATGTCGATGGCCCGTGCCAGCCGGGCGGTGTCTTCCACGTTGACGCCCTGCAGCATGCCGTCGCGGCCGATGTCGGTGTAGATGATGGCTTCCACGCCGTCCTGCTCGAAACGCCGGGCCATGTCGATGACTTCGTGGTCGGTCACTTCCGCCCAGCCGTTGATGGCCACCTTGCCGCCCTTGGCGTCCAGCCCCACCATGATGTGACCGGGAAAGGCGCGGCAGGCTTCGTGGACGAACTCCGGCTCGTGCACGGCTTTCGTTCCGATGATGCAGTACTGCACGCCGGCGTTCAGGTAGGTTTCGATGGTTTCCAGACTGCGGATGCCGCCGCCGATCTGTACCGGCAGATCGGGAAAGGCCCGGGTGACGGCCAGCACGGCTTCCGCGTTCTCCGGTTTGCCGGCGAAGGCGCCGTTGAGATCCACCATGTGCAGGCGGCGGGCGCCGGCGCACATCCAGCGCTCTGCCATGGCGACGATGTCGCTGGAAAAGACGGTAGCGTCATCCATTTCGCCCTGGCGCAGGCGCACGCACTGACCATCTTTCAGATCAATTGCGGGAATGAGGATCATGGGGTTCCGTTCCAGTTGAGGAAGTTTTTGAGAAGCTGCAGGCCGGCATCGGCGCTTTTTTCCGGATGCGCCTGGATGGCAAACAGGTTGTCCCGGGCCACGGCGGCCGTGAAGGGGTGGCCGTAATCGGTCACCCCGGCCGTAAGCGTGTGTTCCGCCGGCTGCACATAATAGCTGTGCACGAAGTAGAAGCGGGTGTTGTCTTCAATGCCGTGCCACAGGGGATGGTCCTGCGTCTGGGCGATCTGGTTCCAGCCCATGTGGGGAATTTTCAGTTCCGGTCGGTCGGGAAAGCGGAAGGGGGCCACTTCGCCGGGCAGAATGCCGAGACAGTGCACGCCCCCGTTTTCCTCGCTGTAGTCCAT
>JALVTA010000198.1 GCA_027036095.1 Thiotrichales bacterium
CCCGTCAGAGAGCTTCCAGTATCGATTGGCGCCGCATCTCGGACACCTGATCCGCTTGCTTCCCATACCAAAAACCTACCAAATTTGGTCCGGTTTGGTAGGGAATTACCTTATCTTAACGCCCCATTCACACTCGGCTTCGAATATTTTGAGGTCGCATTCCGCCGCCTGACCGCACTGGAGCCGGCCACCCTCCTCAGCCTCGGCCTAGGCGGCGGGCGACTGAATACACAGCTTTTCTACACCCTGCCCCAGTGCCGTCAGACCATCGTGGAACTGCGCCCGGCCGTAACACAGGCGGCTCGCGACTGGTTCGACCTTCCGGAAAAACTGAACGTTGTGCACGAGGACGCCTTTCACTACATGACCCTGCAGGGCGACCATCACGATGCCCTGTTCGTGGACCTGTTCGATGACGAGGGCATGCCAGCCCAGTTCGCCAGCGACGTGTTCATCGACGCCCTGCTGGATGCCCTCAACCCGGACGGGCGGGTGCTGATCAACCTGTGGCAGGACGACCCCACCGTGCGCTACGTACTGCTGCCGTGGCTGCGCCGCCGCAGCGACCTCGAACTCACGCTCCATCCGGTACGCTCCAGCCCCAACTGGATCGCGGAGATTCATTTAAAATGAGTGATGATGGAGGACACCCGCCATGGCAACGGACACACTGGAAAAAAACCTGCAACAGCTGCGCCAGCTGGATGAAGCGGACCAGAAAAAGGTCGCCCACATACTCAAGCTGCTGATCCAGCAGAAAAAATATCGGGCTCTGCGTCACGAGCTGGAAGAACGCCGGGACGAAATCAGGCGGGGAGACACCCTCTCCCATGATGACATCTGGGCCGGGCGTATCTGACTGTAGATGTTTGAGCTCATCTACGCGCGCAGCGTGGAAAAGGACCTGCGTCGCATTTCAGCCGCTGATCTGAAACGCCTGCGCAACGGTCTGGAAAAGTTGCGCGAATTTCCCAATCTGCCCAGCTACCGCCAGCTGCGCAATCACCCTCTTGCAGATTACCGCCTGCGTATCGGCAAATACCGTGTGCTCTTCGACGTGGACTGGCCGGCCCGGCAGAGACACATTCTCAAGATTGGCCCCCGCCAGGACGTTTACGAACCATGACCCTGCTGACGCTGAAGAACATTCACTATGCGCTGGGCGACAAGCCCCTGCTGGACGGACAGGACTTCTCGCTGGAGACACGGGAGCGCATCGCGCTGGTCGGCCGTAACGGCGAGGGCAAGTCCACCCTGCTGAAGATCCTTCATGGCGACATCGTGCCCGACGACGGCGAGCGCATCGTCTCCGAAGGCGTGCACATCGCCATGATGCCGCAGGAGGTGCCCGACCATCTGCCGGGCACGGTCTACGATCAGGTGGCCGCAGGCGCCGGAGACATCGGCGCGCTGCTGCGGCAGCATCACACTCTCACCCAGCAGCTGGCCGAGCGGCCCGACGACCGGACTCTGATGAACGCGCTGGAACAGATTCAGCAGGCGCTGGACGCCCGCGACGGCTGGCGGCTCAACGCCCAGGTGGACAAGGTCATCAGCGAAATGCGCCTGCCGGCGGACAAGCCCTTCGACGCCCTCTCCGGCGGGTTGAAGCGCCGCGTGCTGCTGGGGCAGGCGCTGGTGCAGCAGCCGGACATCCTGCTGCTGGACGAACCCACCAACCACCTGGACATCCCATCGATCGAATGGCTGGAGAAGTTTCTGCTCAATCTGGACATCGCGCTGGTGTTCATCACCCACGACCGCGCCTTTCTGGAAAAGCTGGCCACCTGCATCGTGGAGCTGGACCGGGGCGTACTGCGCAGCTACCCGGGGGACTGGCCCAACTTCCTGCGTCGCAAGGCGGAGGAGCTGGCCGCGGAAGAAAAAGCCAACGCCGAATTCGACAAGAAACTGGCTCAGGAAGAAGCGTGGATCCGTCAGGGCATCAAGGCCCGGCGTACCCGCAACGAAGGGCGCGTGCGCGCCCTCAAGGCCATGCGCGAAGCCTACGCCAACCGGCGCAAACGCAAGGGCAGGGCGAAAATCTCCGTCAATGCCGCCGAGGAATCGGGCAAGAAGGTCATCGAGGTCAAGAACCTCCACTACGCCATCGACGGTCAGAGCATCGTGCAAGACTTCTCCACCCTCATCCTGCGCGGCGACAAGGTGGGCATTCTCGGCCCCAACGGCTGCGGCAAGACCACGCTGCTCAAGCTGCTGCTGGGCCGGCTTGAACCGGACCGGGGCAAGGTGAAGCTGGGCACCCGGCTGGAGATCGCCTACTTTGACCAGCACCGGGAACAGCTCAACCCGGAACACACGGTAGTGGACGCCGTGGCCGACCGTTCCGAATGGGTGCAGCTGGGGGAACGCCGGGTGCATGTAATGCGCTACATTCAGGACTTCCTGTTCACGCCGGAACGGGCACGCCAGCCGGTCTCGGCCCTCTCCGGCGGCGAACGCAACCGCCTGCTGCTTGCCCGCGTCTTTGCCCGCCCCTCCAACCTGCTGGTGCTGGACGAACCCACCAACGATCTGGACATGGAAACCCTGGAGCTGCTGGAAGAAAAGCTGCTGGAATACCCGGGCACCGTGCTGCTGGTGAGCCACGACCGCGCCTTCATCGACAATGTGGTCACCCGCTCGCTGGTGTTCGACGCACCCGGCGTGGTCAACGACTATGTGGGCGGCTACAGCGACTGGCTGCGCCAGCGCCCGGCGGAATACACCGATGCATGGAGCGACGATGCCCGCCCTTCCGCACCGGACCGCGGCGAACACATCCCCCTGCGCAAGCGCCAGCAGGCCCCTAAGCTCACCTACCGGGAACAGCAGGAATACGACACCCTGCCCGACACCATCGAAGCGCTGGAAGCGGAAATCGAGCAGCTGCACCAGCAGATGAGCGACCCGGCCGTGTTTGCCGACGGCGAGGCGGTGAAGGCGCTGCAGGCGGCGCTTTCCGACAAGGAAACCGCGCTGGAAGCCGCCTTCGCCCGCTGGGAGGCACTGGAGGCCAAGCATCAGGCCTGGCTGATAAGCAAAAACCCATGATCCATAAAAAAACCCTGTGTCATTACCCCGCATAACATGGCTAAAATTGCTGAATACGCAGTAAGAAATTTTGCCCAGGCGGCATTGAAGGACCATGCAGTTGTCAGACGCTGTCATCGACCATCTCATCCGCGAACTGAAAGCCTTCCGCCAGCAGCACCCGCTGGCCAGTGAGCTCAACGACACCTACCAGAGCGCTCCCGTCGAGCTGATGGTGCGCACCTTCCTCAACGTGTTTCTGGACCCGGCCCGGACGCAGGAGGCCGCCGACACCATCGCGCGCAGCGCGCTGGACAACGGTATTCCCTACGCCGTGCTGCTGGGAGACATCAACGTCATCAAGCAGGCGCTGCTGGCCCACTATCGCAAGCAGAGCGACAACCCCATCGACCTGTTCGAGAAGCTGGACGCCGCCTTCGAGACCACCAAGAACGCCATCGCCCGGCGCTATCTGATCGACCTGGCCGGGCAGAACGGCCTGTTCTCGCCCCATGCCCGCGTGCGCAACCAGCGCCTGCTGGAGATCTACGACCACTGGTTCGGCAAGCTGCGCCGGGCGCTCATCGACGACGACCTGCGCGCCTTCGAACATCTGGCCCACAACAACGTGCGCTTTCTGGAGACGCTGGAACATCCGGAAACACTCATGGTGTGCATGGACGCCAACGCCTGCCGCGAGGTGCATGACAGCCACCGGGACATCATGCGTCAGGCGGTGCTGCTCTACATCAAGCTGCTGGAACGCCGCTACGAACAGGCCTACCTGCTCTATGCCGAGCTGCGCGCCGCCGTCAAGCAGCTGGCCGCCCTGCTGACCACCCTCTACTTCAACTACGAAACCAACCAGCTCAGCCTGTTCTTCAACCTGCTGGAAAATGTCGGCTACACCCGCCGCCACGCCTACCTCACGCTGATCAACGTGCGCAACCTCAACCGCATCAACCAGCTCCATGGCGAGGAGAAGGGCGACGCCCTGCTGCAGGAAGTGGAACGGGCGCTGCAGAAGCTGGTCAGCCATCACCATGCCCATCTGGCCTATGTGCGCGGCCTGCTGGGAGACTTCTACGTCGTCAGCCTCGGACTGGAAGGCGAGGCACTGCAGACCCTGCTGGACGAATGGGCCAGCGAGCTGGGCGAGATCGACCTGTCCATCACCAGCGTCAACCTGCGCCGCCTCAAATTTCTCGACCGCCCCAACCTGCGCCTGCTGATCCACTACCTCCACCAGCAGCGCGAGCATGCCCGCCTGCTGCTGGACACACCCGAGCAGATCCGCCCCGTCAACCAGTGGATCGCCCAGCAGCTGGAGGCCACCATCAACCTGCGCAAACTGCTGGATCCGCAACACCTGTTCATCCATGTGCAGCCGCTGGTGGACACCCAGAGCGGCGAAATCGCCGCCTTCGAAGTGCTCGGCCGGCTGAAAAACGGTGATCAGACCCTCAGCGCCGGCATCTTCATCGACCGACTCATCGAGCTGGGGCTGATCGAGCGCTTCGACAGCCTGATTCTTGAAGCCATCTGCGCCGAAGCCGAAGCCTTGGCCCAGCTGACCGACACCGTCTTCATCAACTGCTCGCCCGCCTCCCTGCGCAGCAACGCCTATCTGGAACGGCTGCGGCAGGCCTGCGACGGCCCGCTCAAGGCTCTCAACATCGTGGTGGAACTGA
>JALVTA010000199.1 GCA_027036095.1 Thiotrichales bacterium
GGAAAAGACCGTGCTGGCCCGCGGCCTGCGCTATCACCTGGAAGACCGGGTGCTCATCCACGGCAACAAGACGGTCGTCTTCGCCAACTGATCTGCCGGCTCCGAGGACGGGGCCTCCCCCAATCTTTCCGGCGAATGTTCAGGTAAGGCATCAGGAAATTTTCGTTTCCATGCCGGCATGCTATGGTGACCAATCCGAATTTACAGCACTATAGGGGCACTACCCATGCTAATATAAGCAAATAATGAAATGAGTGAGAGGGTAGAGGAAATGACAGGCGTGTTGAAAAAATTGCTGACCTTGATGTTCCTGTGGTGGTTCAGTTCCGCTTCTTGGGCACTGGAAAGTGTGAATGCAATTGATCAGGCTGTGGTGCAGGCTGTTAGGGACAGCGCTTCGATTGAACACACTATCTCAGAGGTGACGCAATCCAATCTGTCATTGGCTGATTTGCGCACCCTGTCTCTGGCAATGACAGCCTATGAGCAACAAGTAGCCCTGTTGGCCAATGGCATCAGGTTGACCCTTGATGTCGTGCAACAGCCGGAGTATGCGCAGCTGCTTGATGACAGTACTAAATTAACCCAGCAGCTTGTGGCCATGTCCGACGATCTGGTGTCCTTGGCGGCGCAGATGCAGCAGAGTGGTGCTGAGCAGTATCAGAATACGTTTGAAACTCTGATCCGCACAACGCTTCGTCTGTCAGACGATATCGGCATTATGGCTGACCGCATTCTCTTTACCGAGGAGCAGATTGGTATCATGGCGGATCGCATTGGGGAAATGGCCGACCGCATTCTGGAAACTCAGCGCATCCAAAATGAAAACATTGCCCGTGTGCAGCAAACCTGCAATGCCCTCTTGGCCGAGCCAGCAGTGGGAGGGGTTACTGGTAGCACAAGTTCGTTGGGCTTCTGAATCGGCAAGGACGGGGCCTCCCCCATTTTTGCAGGATGCCGTGCTGGCGCCGCGGCGAGTGGCTGCATTTTTGTGGCCCGGAGCATGAAAAAGCGGCCCTGTGGCCGCTTTTTCAGTTGCTGTAGTCCTCCGGGTCGTAGCCCAGGTTGGGGGCAAGCCACTTTTCCGCCTCGTCCACCGTCCAGCCCTTGCGGCGGGCGTAGTCTTCCACCTGGTCGCGGCCGATGGCGCCGACGCCGAAGTAGCGGCTCTGCGGATGGCTGAAGTAGTAGCCGGAAACCGCCGCCGTGGGCGTCATGGCGTAGCTTTCGGTGAGATGCAGGCCGATGCGCGCGTCCGGCTTGAGCAGTTGCCATAAAGTACCCTTTTCGGTGTGGTCGGGGCAGGCAGGGTAGCCGGGGGCGGGGCGGATGCCCACGTATTTTTCCTTGATCAGTTCGTCATTGGTCAGGTCTTCGTCGGCGGCATAGCCCCAGAACTCCTTGCGCACCCGCTCGTGCATGCGTTCGGCGAAGGCTTCGGCGAAGCGGTCGGCCAGCGCCTTGAGCATGATGCTGTTGTAGTCGTCGTGGGCCGCCTCGAAGCGGGCCAGATGCTCCTCAATGCCGATGCCGGCGGTGACGGCGAAAAGTCCGATGTGGTCGGGAAGGCCGCTCTCCTTTGGCGCGATGTAGTCGGCCAGACAGTAGTTGGGCGCATCGCCCCGCTTTTCCATCTGCTGGCGCAACATGTGCAGGGTGGTAAGCACCTCGCCGCGGCTGTCATCGGTGTAGAGTTCGATGTCGTCATCATTGATGGTGTTGGCGGGCCAGAAGCCGATGACGGCGCGCGCTTGCAGCCACTCTTCCTTGATGATGCGTTCGATCATCTTCTGGGCGTCGGCATAGAGCTTGCGCGCCTGCTCGCCCACCACCTTGTCGTCGAGAATGCGCGGGAACAGCCCGTGCAGCTCCCATGCCTGGAAGAAGGGCGACCAGTCGAAGCGGGTGAGCAGCTCCTCGAAGTCGTAGTGGTCGAACACCTTGATGCCCATGAGGTTGGGCCTGGGCGGTGCATAGCCGGTCCAGTCGATGGGCACCTTGTTTTCGCGTGCCTTTTTGATGGGCACGCGGCGGGTCTGCTGGGCGCGCGCCTTGCGCTCCTCGCGGATCTGGGCGTATTCCTTGCGGATTTCTTCCAGAAACGGCCCCTTGAGCTCGTCGGAGATGAGGTTCTGGGCCACGCCCACGGCGCGGGAGGCGTCCTTCACATAGACCACGCCGTGGGGGTATTCCGGTTCGATCTTGACCGCCGTGTGCGCCTTGGAGGTGGTGGCCCCGCCGATGAGCAACGGAATGGTAAAGCCCTGCTCGCGCATGGCCTTGGCCACATTGACCATCTCGTCCAGCGAGGGGGTGATCAGCCCGGACAGGCCGATGAGGTCGGCATTGTGCTCCCTTGCCGCCTTGAGAATGTCCTCGGCGGGCACCATCACGCCCAGGTCGATCACCTCGAAGCCGTTGCACTGCAGCACCACGCCGACGATGTTCTTGCCGATATCGTGCACATCCCCCTTGACGGTGGCCATGATGATCTTGCCCTGGGCGGAGGAGCCGGTCTTTTCCGCCTCCAGATAGGGCTGCAGCCAGGCGACCGCCTTTTTCATCACCCGGGCGGACTTGACCACCTGCGGCAGGAACATCTTGCCGGCGCCGAACAGGTCCCCGACCACGTTCATGCCGTCCATCAGCGGCCCTTCGATCACCTGCAGGGGGGACTTGAGCTTCTCCAGCGCCTCGGCGGTGTCCTCGTCGATGTAGTCGATGATGCCCTTGACCAGGGCGTGTTCAAGGCGTTTTTCCACCGGCTGGTTACGCCATTCGGTGTCCTGCTCCTTGCTCTGCACCGAGCCGTCGCCGCGGTATTTCTCGGCGATTTCCAGCAGCTTTTCCGAGGCGCCCGGGTAGCGGTTGAGGATGACATCCTCCACGGCGTTTCTAAGCTCTTCGGGAATTTCGTCATACACCGCCAGCTGGCCGGCGTTGACAATACCCATGTCCATGCCCGCCTTGATGGCGTGGTAGAGGAACACCGCGTGGATGGCCTCGCGCACCGGGTTGTTGCCGCGGAAGGAGAAGGAGACGTTGGACACGCCGCCGGAGACCTTGGCATGGGGCAGGTTCTGCTTGATCCAGCGCACCGCCTCGATAAAGTCCACGGCATAGTTGTCGTGCTCCTCGATGCCGGTGGCCACGGCGAAGATGTTGGGGTCGAAGATGATGTCCTCCGGCGGGAAGCCGTTGGCCACCAGCAGGTCGTAGGAGCGCTTGCAGATTTCGATTTTGCGCTCGAAGGTGTCCGCCTGCCCCACCTCGTCGAAGGCCATGACGATGGCGGCGAAGCCGTATTCGCGGATCTTCTTCGCCTGTTCGAGAAACTTCTCCTCGCCTTCCTTGAGGGAGATGGAGTTGATGATACCCTTGCCTTGCACGCACTTCATGCCGGCTTCCAGCACCTCCCACTTGGAGGAGTCGATCATCACTGGCACCCGGGCGGCCTCCGGCTCGCCCGCCAGCAGGTTGAGGAAGCGCACCATGGCCGCCTTGCCGTCGAGCATGCCCTCGTCCATGTTGACATCGATGATCTGGGCGCCGTCATGCACCTGCTTGATGGCGATCTCGATGGCTTCCTCGTAGTTTTCCTCCAGAATCAGGCGCTTGAAGCGGGCCGAACCGGTAACGTTATTGCGCTCGCCCACATTGACGAACAGGGTGTCGTCGCCGATGTTGAGCGGTTCCAGCCCGGCCAGACGGGTTTCCACCTGCAGCTGGGGGATTTTGCGCGGCGGGTGGGCCAGGCACACTTCCGCCATGGCGGCCACATGGTCCGGCGTGGTGCCGCAGCAGCCGCCGATGATGTTGACCCAGCCGTTTTCCGCCCAGTGCTTCACCTCGGCGGCCATCTGCTCCGGCGTCTCGTCGTATTCGCCGAACTCGTTGGGCAGCCCCGCGTTGGGGTGGACGGAGACATGGGTCTCGCACACGCGGGAGAGCTCCTGCACATAGGGGCGCAGCTCCTCCGGCCCCAGCGCACAGTTGAGGCCCACCGACAGCGGCTGGGCATGGCGCACCGAGTTGTAGAAGGCTTCCGTCGTCTGGCCAGACAGGGTGCGGCCGGAGGCATCGGTGATGGTGCCGGAGAGCATGATGGGGATTTCTTCGCCCAGCTCTTTTTCGTACTGCTTGACCGCCCAGATGGCTGCCTTGGCGTTGAGGGTGTCGAAAATGGTCTCAATGAGGATGACGTCTGCACCACCCTGGAGCAGCCCGCGCACCGCTTCGTCATAGGCTTCCACCAGCTGGTCGTAGGTGATGTTGCGGTAGCCGGGGTCGTTCACATCCGGCGAGATGGAAGCGGTGCGGTTGGTGGGGCCGAGCACGCCGGCCACGAAATGGGGTTTGCCATCCTCGGCCTCGGCCATGTCCGCCGCCTCCCGCGCCACCTTCGCCGCGGCGATGTTCAGGTCGGTGACGATGCCCTCCATGTCGTAGTCCGCCTGGGCGATGGTGGTGGCGTTAAAGGAGTTGGTCTCGATGATGTCCACCCCCTTGCGCAGAAAGGCCAGGTGGATGTCGCGGATCAGATGGGGCCGGGTGATGCACAGGATGTCATTGTTGCCCTTGATGTCCATGTGCCAGTCGGCAAAGCGCTCGCCGCGGAAATCCTCCTCGGTGAGGCCCAGCCCCTGAATCATGGTGCCCATGGCACCGTCGAGCACCACCACCCGTTC
>JALVTA010000200.1 GCA_027036095.1 Thiotrichales bacterium
CGCCCAGTGAGCCCATACCGCGGTAGGATTTGTAGGCGCGGCCCTGATAGTACTCCACCTCGCCCGGTGCTTCCTCGGTGCCTGCGAACATACTGCCCAGCATGACCGCGTAGCCACCGGCGGCAATCGCCTTGGCGATATCGCCGGAATAGCGGATGCCTCCATCGGCGATCAGCGGCACATCGGTGTCCTTGAGCGCCTCAGCCACATTGGCGATGGCCGTCAACTGCGGCACGCCCACACCCGCCACGATGCGGGTAGTGCAGATGGAGCCGGGGCCGATGCCCACCTTGACCGCATCCGCACCGGCCTTGACCAGATCCAGCGCCGCCTCGGCGGTGGCGATGTTACCGCCGATGACATCCACTTCGGGGAAATGCGCCTTGACCCAGGCGACCCGGTCCAGCACACCCTGGGAGTGACCGTGGGCGGTGTCCACCACGATCACGTCCACGCCGGCGTCCACCAGCGCCTCGACACGCTCCTCGGTGCCGGCGCCTGTACCCACGGCCGCGCCCACCAGCAGACGGCCCGCCGCATCCTTGGCCGCATTGGGGTGCTCGCTCTCCTTGAGCATGTCAGTCAGCGTGATCATGCCCTTGAGATTGAAGTCATCGTCCACCACCAGCACCCGCTCGATGCGGTTTTCGTGCATCAGCTTGCGAATGCGACCTTCGGATGCGCCCTCCTGCACGGTGACCAGCCGATCCTGCGGCGTCATCACCGTAGTGATGGGCGCGGTCACGTCCTTGACGAAACGCAGGTCCCGGCTGGTCACCAGACCGAACAGCCGGCCGTCCTTCATCACCGGCACGCTGGAGATGTTGTGCTGTCGGGTCAGGTTGAGCACCTGCTCAATGGTGGCATCCGCCTCTACGGTAATGGGGTCGGTCACCACACCGTGTTCGTATTTCTTGACCCGGCGCACTTCGTCCGCCTGCGTCTGCACGCTCATGTTCTTGTGGATGATGCCGATGCCGCCCTCCTGCGCGATGGCGATGGCCAGGCGCGACTCGGTCACCGTATCCATGGCGGCGGAGACGAACGGCAGGTTGAGATGGATATTGCGCGTCAGCTTCGTGGACAGATCCACATCCGCCGGCAGCACGGTGGAATGGGCGGGTACCAGCAGTACGTCGTCGAAGGTATAGGCTTCTTCAATGATTCGCAGCATAACGGATCCTGTAGCGTTGGTTTTATGCCTCAATCAGTTTTTTGTATCGAAGCGCTGTCTGAGTGATTCAGACGGGACACCTGCTGAAAAATCAACGATTTACACTGAAGATGACAGGGTGCGGCTTCGAACCGGAGGCTTTTTTTGATTCTGGCGCTCATTATAAGGATTGACACGGGACCGGTAAACTTTATAGTGTATTGCCAACCGGTCATAACCGGACTACAAAGCAAAGCTCTGAATTCAGGAGGATTGGAATGAAAAAACTGCTGATCACCGCCACCGTTGCCGCCACCCTGTCCCTCGGGGCGTGTTCCGGCATGGGCACCAAATCCCAGCCCACCACCTACGCGGAAATCACCGCTGCCGCCAAGGCTGCCCATGCGGAAGCCAAGAAGCTGAAGAACGTATGGAAGCAGAAGAAGATGAAGAAGGCCTATGTGGACTTCTATCTGTCCAAGGCCGAAGCTGCCAAGAAGAAGGGTGATGAGGCGGCGGCCATGAAGTATGCCAAGCTGGCACTGAAGATTGCCAATGCCGAGGTGGACCAGATTCACCGTTACGCTAACGAAAAGCCCATGTGGGAGAAGTGATTCCCCTGCAGCTTTCGTGAAAAAGCCGGCGCAAGCCGGCTTTTTTGTTTGTTTAGATAGCCGTCCCGGTCAACAGCACCGGGGAGCTGACTGGCGAACCGGCCCCAATGACGCCCCTGCCATTGGCCTGCCCTCCAGACGACCTACTTGCCCTTCAGATAATGTTCATCGGTAAAGGTACTGATCCACTCCGGCTTGAACATCACCAGGAAAGCCATGACAAAGCCGTTGAGAAACGCCTCCGGTGCCGCCAGCAGCGGAATGTAGGGCATGAAGCTGTGATTGACCTTGTCAACTGTCTGCACCTCTGCCCCCATGAGCACAAGTCCGGTAAGCGCCAGGGCAATGAACGCGGCAATGCCGCCGGCCAGAAAGGCGTTGAGAAACACATAGACGAAGAAATGGTGTGGCAACCAGCGGTAGGCCGCCACCAGAATCCACCAGGTGATCAGAGCCGGCACCACCCCCATCAGTAGCCAGTTGAGGGCGATGGCATCCCAGCCGGTCTGGCCGAAGGCGCTGAGCACCACCAGCGCCAGCAGCGCCGAGAGCACGGCGAACTGCCAGCCGAACAGCAGGGTCACCGTGGTCATCATCAGAAAATGGAAGGTCAGCCCGTCTCCGATGGAAGCGCTGCCATACCACAGCAGCGCCACGGCCAGCGTGACGCCGAAGAATACATGCTGGGCGTGACTGTCGCCCATGACCTTGTGCCAGGGGGCCGTGCGCACGGCCTGAAACAGCACCAGCAGCGCCAGCGCGAAGCTGCCGATGACCCAGCTCAACGGCAGAACGCCACCAGGCAGATTCATGGTCGTACCTCCACACCTTTTTGAATCCGACCATTATAATCGCCCCCATGAACCGGCCCGATTCAAGTCCTTTTCGCATTCTCGCTGCGGCTTTTTATGACGCCCTGACACTGCTTGCGGTACTGTTTGTCGCCGGCATCCCGTGGACGCTGGTGATGGGGCCCGGCTTCGAGCAGCACCCGATGAGCGAACTGGCCTGGCAGCTCTACCTGCTGGCAATCGCCTATGCCTTCTTTGCCTGGTTCCACGTGCAGGGCCATCCCACCCTGGGTGAGAAGGCGTGGGGCCTGTGCCTGCGCCGTACCGATGGCGGCCCGGTGGACTGGTATCACTACAACAGGCGCTTCGCCGCCGTTCTGCTGTCGCTGGCCACCCTGGGACTGGGCTGGCTGTGGGTCTTTTTCGGCGGCCAGACTTTGCATGACCGCCTGGCCGGCACTAGAATCACCGCCTGCACTACGGAGAGCCATTGATGACCACCTACATCGTCCACAGCAACGTCCTCAGTTACGAGCAGGTGCGCCAGCTCACCCACGGCCTCGGCCAGCCGGTCAAGCTGGCGGAGCACTACCGCATCGAACGTGCGCAGCCGCTCGAACAGGACAGGCTGGAAGCCCTGCGTCGACAGCTTGAGCTGGACATCAACCCCGTACCGGCAGATTTCGACCCGAACGAAGTGCGCCTGCTCATCTCCGATATGGACTCCACCCTCATCGCCATCGAGTGTGTGGACGAGATTGCCGACAAGGTGGGCATCAAACCGCAGGTGGCCGCCATTACCGAAGCGGCCATGCGCGGTGAGCTGGACTTCGAAAGCTCCCTCAAAAAGCGGGTCGCCCTGCTGGAAGGGCTGCCCACCCATGAGCTGGAGTGCGTCTACGAGGAACGGCTGACGCTCAATCCCGGCGCGGAAAAGCTCATCGCCGGACTCAAGGCGCGGAACATCCGTTTCGCCCTGGTCTCCGGCGGTTTTACCTTCTTCACCGAACGCCTGAAGCAGGAGCTGGGTCTGGACTACGCCCGCGCCAATGTGCTGGCGATTGAAGACGACCGGCTTACCGGCCAGGTGGAAGGCGACATCGTCACCGCGCAGACCAAGGCGCAGTATCTGCTGGAGCTGTGCGACACGCTGGGCATCACCCCGAAGCAGGCCATCGCCGTCGGCGACGGCGCCAACGATCTGGAAATGATGAAACTGGCCGGCCTGTCGGTGGCCTACCATGCCAAACCCGCCGTCCGCGCCGAGGCGGATGCGGCGTTGGATTACCGCGGACTGGACGCCATTCTCGACTTTCTCGCCTGAAAAACCCCTTATCGGCAAACAAAAAACCCGCCGTTCGGCGGGTTTCTGCATGAAAAGGCGCCATCCCGATCACAGCATGGCGTTTTCGTACTCCTGCACCGCCACGGCGATGAACTTGCCCAGCGTGCTGTTGTAACCGGGCCATTTGCTGGCCACATTCTTCATGAACGGCTCTTCCATGATCTTGGGCTTCATCTCGAAGTCCGCCAGCCCTTCCTCATAGTACTTGGCCACATCGTCCCAGATGGTCTTGAAGAAGGTCAGGTGATCCTTGAGCAGCGCCACGCCCTTCCGGGTGATGATGATGCCCGGGTTGCTGAAGAAGCCATGATTCTCCGGGTTGGGTTCCGGATCTTTCGCCAGAATGTAGTAGCAGCGGTCGGTCACCCTGGTCACCGGCTGATCCGGCATCGGGGGCGCCTTGAACTCCCGCAGTTCCTCCGCCAGCGCCTGCCGCCATCGACCGTCTTGAAAAAATCGCGCCGTTTCATCATCTCGCCTCCATACTCTCGCAAGGGTTGGCCAAAAACCTTTCCTATAATGTGCTCATCATAGCCGCCAAAGGGAAGAAAATTGCCATGATGCAGTGGCTTCAACACTGGCTGGACCCGATCATCTTCTCCCTGCTGGGAGCGATGTTCTTCGTGGTCGTCTGGCTGGCCATCGAGCGCTGGCTCTATTTCCGCAAGGCCCGGCCGGAGCGCTTCTTCAGCGTGGAAGAGGCCCGCATCGAAACCACACGCAACCTGACGCTCATCGCCAGCATCGGCGCCAATGCGCCCTATGTGGGCCTGCT
>JALVTA010000201.1 GCA_027036095.1 Thiotrichales bacterium
ATGGCCGCCAGCATGATGGGCTACCGCATGAAGCTGATCATGCCTGAGAACATGAGCCTGGAGCGCCGCGCCAGCATGGCCGCCTTCGGCGCCGAGCTGGTGCTGGTGAGCGTGGAGGAAGGCATGGAGGGCGCGCGCGATCTGGCCAAGGAAATGGAGGCTCGTGGAGAGGGGAAGGTGCTGGATCAGTTCTCCAATCCGGACAACTGGCGTGCCCACTACCTGACCACCGGCCCGGAGATCTGGCGGCAGACCGACGGCCGGGTGACCCATTTCGTCAGTGCCATGGGCACCACCGGCACCATCATGGGCGTGAGCCACTCCCTCAAGGAACGGAATCCACAGGTGCAGATCATAGGGGTGCAGCCGGCGGAGGGCGCCAGCATTCCCGGCATCCGCCGCTGGCCGCCGGAATATCTGCCCGGCATCTTCGACCCGGCCTGGGTGGATGAACTGCGGGACGTCACCCAGGCGGATGCCGAGGAGACCACCCGCCGTCTGGCGCGGGAGGAGGGCATCTTCGCCGGCATTTCCTCCGGCGGAGCCATGCATGTGGCGCTGCAGGTGGCCGCCGAGCATCCGGACAGCGTGGTGGTCACCATCGTGTGCGACCGGGGTGACCGGTATCTTTCCACCGGCGTGTTTCCACCCGCATGATGGACCGGCCCGTTCTCGTCTTCGACATTGAAACCGTGCCGGACGTGGAGGCCGGACGGCGCCTGCTCGGTCTGGAAAGACTGAGTGATGCCGAGGTGGTGGAGGCGATGAAACTGGCCCGGCAGGCGCAGGCGGGTACGGACTTTCAGCGTCACCACCTGCACCGCATCGTGGCCATATCCGTGGTGCTGGATGACGGTGCGCGCACCCATGTGTGGTCGCTGGGGGAGCCGGACAGCAGCGAGGCGGAGCTGGTGCAGCGCTTTTTCGAAGGGGTGGAGCGTTACCGGCCCACGCTGGTGAGCTGGAACGGCTCCGGCTTCGATCTGCCGGTGCTGCATTACCGGGCGTTGC
>JALVTA010000202.1 GCA_027036095.1 Thiotrichales bacterium
AGCGGTTTGCCAACAACACCTGTATCAATTCCGCTTTTTCAAGCCACGGCTGTAGACTTAGATGCATGGAAGGGGCCTGACTATACTCTTCCTGAGCAATATGAATATGCATGGTTCTATGATACAACTAATTATACAACTGAAAATCCCACTTATCTTTCTGTTTCTGTAAATGGAAGCACTGTACAGGCCAAGGCTAATAATCCTGCAGTTACACCTGATATTACCGTAGATTTCACGGAAACGATGATTACCACTACTTATCATGATGCATCAACATTCAAATACAGGATTGGTTTGGACCTTAGACAGGATCTTGCGAGCAATCAGATGACTGCACGCATCAACTCCATCTGGTTCGGTCAGCCGGCCTATAAAAATGCCAATACGGTTTCAGTCGCAGGCAACGTGGATCTGGGAGCAGGTAATGATGTCGTGCTGATTGGTGGCAATACGGATCGGGATACCTATCTGGGTCCGGGGGATAACTATGCCTATTTCTTTGCCAACTCTCGCCAGAAGGTTATCGGAAGTGATGGTGCGGACAGTGTGACCGCATTGGGAGATTTGGGCTATCCTGCACCAGATCCCAATTCACCTGGTTGGGACCTGAAGAATGGTAACAACTCCGCCCGGGTGAAAGGCACCTGTTATGCGCCGATCCTGGTGGGCAGTGGCGATGACCTCTTCATCATTGAGGGAGATGCCAGGCGTGACTGTGCACTGAATACGGATGGCGGCAGTGACATTATTGATGTGCGGGGCACCATTGACGTGGCCGTTGATACCGGAGTTGGGAACGATATGGTTATCGCAGGCGATATTGCCAGCGGTCGAACAATTACGCTGGGAGATGGCGATGACTATTTCCAGATGAACAATCTCTTAAAGGGTACCGTTCAGGCTGGAACGGGTGATGACTATGTTGTTCTCAACAGCATTGATACTGCTACCGGATCGGTAGATGGTGGTGCTGGCACCGATACACTGGAGCTGAAACTGGTTGATACAGCTGCATGGAACGCAGGTATCAAAAATCAGGTCAGCGGATTTGAGAAAGTCATTTTGAGTGATGGTGTCGTCAATCTGCCGTGAGCTGGGTTTTTACAGCCGCTGAATGCGTTGAACGATGGGCACCCGCTTGAGGGTGCGCATCAGTTCGGCCAGATGTTTTCTGTCACGCACCAGAATGTCGAACTGCATGAGGCTGTAGGTTTCGTCCTTGTCTTCGGATTGGACATGGGCGATATCGGTACCCGTGCGGGCGATGGCGGTGGCGATTTCCGCCAGTGCGCCGCGTCGGTTTTCCACTTCCAGCTGAATCAGACTGTGATACAGCCCCTGCACATTCTCTTCCCATTTCACGTCCAGCCATTTGTCGGGCTGGTTGCGGTAGGTCTGCACGTTGCGGCAGTTGGCCCTGTGGATGACCAGACCTTTGCCGGATGAAATGAAGCCGATAATGTCATCACCCGGTATGGGGTGACAGCAATTGGCAAAACGCACGGCCAGCCCTTCCGTGCCGCTGATGGCCAGCGTGGGCGTCTCGTGTCCGGTCTGTTCGCCGTCTTCTCCATCCTCGTTCAGCAGGTCGTGGATCTGTTTGGCGACCAGCTGAGCGTTGCGTTCGCCCAGGCCAATCTTTTCGAGTAATGTATCCCAGGTGTCGATACCCAGTGCGTCCAGAATGCGTTGCCGTTCTTCATTGGTAAGGTGCTGGCAGGAGAGATTGAAGCCGAGCAGCGCCTTGGTCAGGAGCCGCCGTCCCAGATCCTTGGCGCTGACGGCTGTCTGGTGCTTGAGGAAGTTGCGTATCTGCGTGCGAGCCTTGGGTGTGACGACAAAGTCCAGCCAGCTGGGGTTGGGTTGCAGTTCCCTGCCCTTGATGATTTCCACCGTCTGGCCACTTTCCAGCTGAGTGCGCAGGGGCACCAGCTCCTTGTCCACCTTGGCGCCGATGCAGGCGTGGCCCAGATTGGTGTGCACATGGTAGGCAAAATCCACCGGCGTGGCGCCCTTGGGCAGGGAGATGATGTCGCCCTTGGGGGTGAACACGTAGATGACGTCCGGGAACAGGTCCACCTTGACGTTTTCGAGAAACTCCACCGAATTGCCGGCGTTCTGCTGGATTTCCAGCAGGTGTTTGATCCATTCCTTGGCGCGGGTTTCCACCGGAGTGGGTTTGACCGAACCGGACTCCTTGTAGTCCCAGTGGGCGGCGATGCCGTGTTCGGCCACCTCATGCATCAGCTGGGTGCGAATCTGCACCTCGATGTGGCTGCCGTGGGGGCCGAAGACGACCGTGTGCAGGGACTGGTAGCCGTTGGGCTTGGGAATGGCAATGTAGTCCTTGAAGCGGAACGGCAGGGGTTTGTAGAGCTGGTGCACCACGCCCAGCGCCCGGTAACAGGCGTCCACGCTGTCGGTGATGATGCGGAAGGCGAACAGGTCGAGGATTTCCTCAAAGCGCATGCGCTTGTCGCGCATCTTCTTGTAGAGGCTGTAGAGGTGCTTTTCCCGCCCCTGAACGGTGCCGGGCACCTTTTCCTGCTCCAGCCGCTGCTGCAGGGTGTCGGTGATCTGGTTGACCAGTTCCCGGCGCGGGCCACGCGCCTTTCTGACCGCATGTTCCAGCACGCAGTAGCGCCACGGATGCATGGCCTTGAAGCCCAGATCCTCAAGCTCGATGCGCATGGCGTTGATGCCGAGGCGTGCGGCGATGGGGGAGTAGATCTCCAGCGTTTCGCGGGCGATGCGCCGTTGTTTGTCCGGGCGCATGACGCCCAGGGTGCGCATGTTGTGCAGACGGTCGGCCAGCTTGATGAGGATGACCCTGAGATCCCGGCTCATGGCCAGCATCATCTTGCGGAAGTTTTCCGCCTGGGCCTGCAGGTGGCTGTCAGTCTTGATCTTGCCCAGTTTGGTAACGCCGTCCACCAGCTCGGCGACGGTGTCACCGAAGCGTTCGGCCACTTCCTGCTTGGTGACCGGGGTGTCTTCGATCACGTCATGCAGTAGCGCGGCGATCAGGCTTTCATGGTCCAGCCGGTGCTCGGCAAGGATTTCGGCCACCGCCACCGGGTGCCAGATATAGTCCTCGCCGCTTATGCGTTTCTGCCCCGCGTGGGCGTCGCGGGCAAACTGAAAGGCGTCCTCGATCCGTGCAACCTGCTCTGCCGGCAGATAGGCGGCAGCCTTGTCGAGCAGGGGCCGGACCGAGTGCTCCATCGGGTGGGATCAGCCGAAGACCGGCGGGGTGTCCGGGTCTTCCAGCACAACCTTGGGATCAATGTTGTTCTCGGCCAGTTCGCGCAGGGCGATGACCGTGGGCTTGTCGTTCTCGCGCGGAACGGTGGGTTCGGCGCCGTATTCAATCTGCCGGGCGCGCTTTGCAGCCACCAGAACCAGCTCAAAGCGGTTTTCTACCTTGTCGAGACAATCTTCTACTGTGACGCGTGCCATGGTTGGAATTCCTTTGTGAGTTTCGTAAACAGGACCGTTCATTTTACCCCATCAGTGCGTGTCACGCTAAAATGGCCGCTGCAACGGAGGAGGAGAATCATGGGTATCGTTGGAACCATTCCGGCCCTGCTGTGGGTGCTGCTGGCCTATCTGGGCGTGATCTATCTGGGAGACGGGGCGCAGACGCTCAACCGTGAGCTGTTTTCCTTTCTGCTGATTTCCGGCGCGCCGGTGTACATCACCGTCAACGGTCTGCTGGTATTGGTGGGGCTGGTGATGCTGTTCTTCGAAGTGCTCAAGGCCACCCGCATCAGCAATATCACGGTGGTGGACCACATGCTCTCCACCTTTGTGTTCATCGGCTATCTGCTGGCGTTTCTCATGATTCCGGCAGCGGGCAACCAGTTCTTCCTCATGCTGGTGGTCATGTCGCTGATCGATGTGATGGCCGGTTTCAGCGTCTCCATCACCGGCGCACGGCGGGACATCGGCCTCAACGAGAAGAATCTGGGCTGAGCCCCAGCGCTGAAAAGTAGTTCCGGCGGACGGCCGCTTCCCGAGCCATCAGGGTTGTCCGTGCCCGTTCGCCCAGCGCCTGCGCCTTGTCCGGTGAAGCAGCCAGGCGCATGGCCGTATCTACGGCCTCTCCCATGTCTTCCAGCTGAATCAGCGCGCCTGCGCGCACGAAGGCCTCCGTCTCCTCGGCAAAGTCGCGCATGTCGTCGCCGGTGATGACGGCCCGCCCCAGGGCAGCCGCCTCAAGGAAGTTGTGGCCGCCGTAGGGGGCGAAACTGCCACCCATCATGACCGCCGAGGCATTGCTCAGCCAGCGGGTGAGCGTGCCGAAGCGGGTTTCGATGAGGATGTCCGCTTCGGCATCAGCCTGCTGATCCCGTTCAACCATCACCGTCGTCAGACCCTGCTCCTCCGCAGTCAGGCGCACATATTCGGCATCCTGGTCCGGTCGGCGCGGCACGATTACCCACGGCAGCGGACGGGACATTTCAGCCAGCATGGGCATCAACCCTTCGATCTCGTCATCATAGGCGGAGGCAAACAGCAGAAAGGGTGCCTGTCGCAGCGGTTGAGGGGGGTGTTCTGCCAACTGGGCGGCCGCCAGCTCCTTGAGATTGCCCGCCACGGTTATACGCTCT
>JALVTA010000203.1 GCA_027036095.1 Thiotrichales bacterium
GTGCCAAGCGTCCGGCCGAGGAAGACAAGCCCACGTCCACCGTGGACACGGAGTTCGAGGAGGCGCCGGAGCAGGAGCCGGCCGAGGCACCGAAGCCGAAGAAGGCTGCTCCGAAAAAGAAGGCTGCTGCCAAAAAGACTGCACCGAAGGAAGAGGAGCCCGAGCAGAAGGAAGATGCACCGGCGGCCGCTGACTCTGGCGGTCTCGATGACATCGACGCGATCATCGCGGAGCTTGAAGGCAAGTAGCCCTTGCCGTAGAGTAGGGCGGCCGGCCCAGCACGAGGTCGGCCGCTCATCCTTCGGAGAACCAGATGGAAACCAGTACATTCTATGAGCGGGTGTTGCCAGACAGCGGCACCTATTTCATTGTCACTCAGAAGGGCGACAAGTTCATAAACAGAGCCGTATCCACACTGGAAAACGCGGCCACGATTTCCGAAAAAGCTGCTGCCACTGGCCACAATGTCTACTTCGCCACGGCCAGCTTTCAAAGTTCAAAGTCCCGGCGTGGCGATAACGTCGCCAGCAAGAAGGCGCTGTATATCGACATGGACTGCGGCGAGGGCAAGGGGTTTCCCGACCGCGCCACGGCGCTCACCGAGCTCAAGCAGTTCTGTGCCGAGACACAGCTGCCCCCGCCCTCCATCATCGTCAGCTCTGGCTATGGCGTGCATGCCTACTGGACATTCACCTATGCCATTCCTCATGATGAGTGGGCGCACATGGCGGAGCGCCTCAACGAGCTGACGAACAAATACAGGTTCCCCATCGACCATGCTATAACTGCAGACGTGGCGCGCATCATGCGAGCGCCAGGGTCGATGAATACAAAGAACCCGAGCGACCCGCGCGAGTGCAAGGTGCTGCTCGACAGCGGCAAAGACTACGATCCGGAGTCCATCGCGCAGATCCTCAACGCCAAGGAAGTAATTGAGCCTCTGCCCTTCGACCTACCGGAAGTGGATGTGGATGATCTGTCCAACGCCACGCTGGAGAAGATCGACTGGTACGCAGAGGAGATCATCGCCAAGTGCCCGACCATGGGCTATATCGCCGACACCAACGGCAAGGACTGTGGGGAGCCGTTATGGATGCAGACGCTCAACCTGTTGGCGTTCTGCACGGATGGCCGAGACTTCATCCACACGGTGTCGAGCGGCCACCCGACCTACGACTCCCGCACTACTGAGCGCAAGTTCAACCTCCGGGTCGAAGCGAAGGAGGCTGGACGCAGTGGGCCAACCCTGTGCAAGACCTTTGCGCAGTATCCACAGGCGAAGTGCGATGAATGCCCATTCAGCGGCAAGCTGCGTTCACCCATAAGCCTGGGCCGGGCCAGCGCCAACGACCCGAACGAGATCCCGTACCCATTCAAGCAGGACGCTGCCGGGATCTACACGCTGGTGGACGACAAGCGGGAGCAGGTGAGCGCATACCGGATCGAGAAATTCGAGGTCAGGGAGAACCCGGATACAGGAGAGATATCGAACTACATGGAGTTCCGCATCGGGGATTCAAAGCCCCTGCCGTTCCTGGCGAACAAGGAGTCTCTGACAAACCTCCACGTATCGCTGCAGGTAGCAGGGATCAATCTCAAACTTGAAGAGTTCAAGGGGATCAAGCATATCATGGCAGCATGGGCACAGCAGTTGCAGGCCGCCAAGTCGGTCAACCTCCTCGCCAGCCGGTTCGGATGGTCACGTAATGGATTCATCGCCGGCGGCAAGCTCATCACAAAGGACGGGGAGATCGACTCCCCCATCGCAGACAAGTCCCTGCAGGCAGCTTACCTGCCCATGGGCAACCTCGAGGCGTGGAAGGCTGCGGCTGACCTCGTCGTCAACGGGCCCTACATCGAGCTACAGGTTCTGTTGGCATCCACCTTCGCCGCCCCGCTGGTGGCGTTCTCGAACGTCTCCGGTGCGGTCCTATCCATCATCAGCAAGGCGTCCGGCACCGGCAAGAGCTCGGCGATGAAGGTCGCGCAGGCGGTGTGGGGGCACCCTGTCAACGGTGTGAATGCACTCAACGATACTGCCAACTCCGTATCGCACCGCATGAGCACCTTGAATACTCTGCCCCTGTACTGGGACGAGCTGCGACAACGTCGCGACGTGTCGGAGTTCCTGAACTTCGTGTTCCGGGCCGGCCAGGGCCGCGACAAGACACGGCTCACAAAGACCTCCGAGCAGATGATGACCGGCGGCTGGAAGACACTCATCACGGTAGCCTCCAACGAGGCACTGCTCGACCACATCGACGCAAACATCGTGTCTACCAATGCTGGCATGCTCCGTGTGCTGGAACTCACCATCAAGAAGACTCAGGAAATACCCTACAACCCGACAGCATCGCAGACGCTGCGTGCTGTTGAAGAGAACTATGGCCACGCAGGCATGATGTATGCGCGCACTCTTGTAGGGATGCGTGAGAAGCTGACTGACCGGGTGCTTGAAGCTGAACGCCTCATCGCCAAGTCCATCGACGCCACGCAGGATGAACGGTTCTGGGTGACGACAGTCGCCACCATCATCGTCGGCGCCGGCATCGCCAAGTCCATCGGGCTGGTGGACTTCGATACCCGTGGCATCCTGAACATCCTGATCGACACCATCAAGAAGATGCGTGTGGACAATGAAGATACTGCAGAGGCAGTGCTGGCGGATGACTCATCGCTCCAGGCAGTGCGGCAATTCATGACGGATGCTGTTGACAACACCTACATCACCGAGCGGTTCCCGGGTCGAGGCCATGGCCACGATCAGGGCGAAGTCTTCAAGTACCCAGACCGGCAGCCGGTTCTGATCTACGCCTCGAAGTCCGCGAACAGGATGCGTATCAACCTGCCTGAGTTCCGCAAGTGGCTCATGGACCATGGCTTCCATCCCTACTCCACCATCAACGATTTGAAGAATCACCACAACGCCACGGAGCGGCGCAGCACATTGACCCCCGGCCTGGGCATGGGCTCCATGTCCGAGGTCCGGGTGCGTGCTATCGAGATGGATATCCCTACGGATTGATCGACCTGATCCGGTGCTGCATGGCCCGGTTCTTCTTGTCGACGACGATCCCCTTGCGAGTCTTCCGCTCTGCCCGGCGCTTGGCGATGACCCCGCGCACGAGGTCACGTCGCGTCAGGCGGAATGCCCGGCGCATGTCCGGCGGCAGAGACTCGTTGAACTTCTGCACATCCTCCCACACCGCGCGCTGCTCCCGGCGCGTCTCCGCATTGGCGTACCGCAGGCGCAATGCCTGCGACTCCTTCTCTATGCCCCTCTCCTTCCGTAACAGGTAATCCCTTGCCTCGTAGATATTGGCCTCCTTCGCAGTGGTGAACCCGAAGGCACGCACCGCCAGGTCGTAGGTCGAGAACTCATCGGCCCGGGCCAGCACCCTGCCATTCCAGTCCGTCATGCCGGTTTCGCTGTAGCGATAGGCGCGCAGCAGGTCACGCAGTTGCTTCGGTGCGAAATACTCCAGCGACCGCGCCACGGTGCCACCGCGCTGCAGGTACTCCATGCCCCGCTGCATACTCTGCCCGGTGCCGAATAGCGGTCCAGCCAGTGAATTCACGAGTGACCCCACCACGGTGCCGTACCAGGTGTCCTGCTTGTTCCACTGGATCATCAGGTTCTGTAGGCCAACACGCGCCGACATATCGAAGTCGAGCAGCCGCGGCGCGCCATAGGTAATGGTCTCGGCAATCTTCGCGCTGCCGGTCGCATCGTAGATGAAGTTCCGTGTCATCATGTCCGGCTCCTTGATGAACTCCTGCCAGCCCTCGTCATCCTCGAGATCGAAGATGCCGGTGAGCATCATCAGGAACAGCCGCACAGGCTCCATGAAGATCGACCCTGCAGCGCCGGCCAGCGTGAAGTGCGTGCCTACAGTCAGCGCCAGAATAGTGGCGGCCTCGCGGCGTTCGTCGGCACTTGCATTGCTGTCCATCGCCCGGCGGGTATTGAGTGCCAGATACTGCAGGATGGCCAACGGGTAGATTTTGAACATGGTCATCGCCCGCAGCACGGTGTTGCGCACGAAGTGTCGTGGCCGGTTCAGCTCCGAGTAGTCGATCTGCGTCTTCACGACAGCGGTCTTGGCGTATTGCGTGGCCTGCTCGTGGCGCTTCGCCGGTGGGAACCCAGCCTTTGTGAGCCGATCCATCTCAAGTTCATAGGCAGCGATGGCAGTTGTCGCGCGGTTGAGAATCTCGATGGCGAACGGCAACATGCGGCCAGCCTCCACAACCTTGTCCAGGAACGTGCGCTTGTCACTGTGCGCAGCCTCGGATACCTCGAGGGCGAAGGTGGAGTCGATGACGCCGAGGTCCGCCAGCTCCCGCAGCATGCTGCCGAGCTTCGGATTCTCGTTGGAGGCTACCTCGATGATCTGGTCCACTGCGATGTTGAGATCGGCATCGCCACTGACGAAGTCAAAGGCAGCGAGGCCACCTCGTGACTTCATGACGACACCGGCGATATCCTTCCCAACCATGCGATACGCCCTCGACATGGCGCCTATGGCCCGGTTAGCGCCGAAGCGGCCCCCGAGATGCGGCAGTGCCAGCAGGTAGGGCTGCATCGCGTTGATCGCGGCGTAGC
>JALVTA010000204.1 GCA_027036095.1 Thiotrichales bacterium
GCCATGGCTCTCGTCGCGATAATCGCTGATGGACAGTTCACAGGGAAACACCGAGCCATCCTTGCGCCGCGCCCGCACCTGCATGTCGTGCAGCGGCCCGCCGGCAGGCTCCTTCAGTTGCCGTGCAAACCCCTGGCGGTGTCTCTCCAGCGCATCCTCGGGCACCAGCCGCTCCATCGGCAGTCCCGGCCATTCCTCCGCCGCATAGCCGAACAGCCGCTCGGCCGCCGGGTTGGCCTGTTCGATTTCGCCACGCTCATTCACCGCCAGCACCGCGTCGGGCATCGCCCGCAGCATGGCCGCCAGCCGCCGTTCGACCGCCACGTTGCGCAACACCGTGGCGCGCACATCGTCCACTGCCGCCAGCGCCAAAGCCCCGCCCTGCACCAGCGCGAACACGCCCACGATCCCGGCCGCCAGCATGTTCGTGTCCAAGCCCGCCGCCGGGCCGAACGCATCCGGCGCGGCATGGAAATGCGCCACCGCCATGCCAGTGTAGTGCATCGCGGAGATGGCCACGCCCATCACCACCGAGGCTGCCAGCTTCAGCGCCGTCTCGCCCATCACCTCGGCGCCACGCAGCCGGTTCGCCAGCCACAGCGCCACCGAGGACGCCGCCACCGCGATCAGGATGGACGCCCCCACCAGCATCCGGTCGTATTCCACCGCCGCCGCCATCCGCATGGCGGCCATGCCGGTGTAATGCATGCCGGCAATGCCCAGCCCCGCCAGCGTTCCCACGATGGCCAGCTTCGTCCCGACCAAGCGCCCGCCCCGGCGCATGGGCCAGGCGCCCAGGGCCGTGAACGCCACCGCCACCAGCATCGAGACCGCCGTCAGCCACGGGTCGTAGCGCACCGGCACGGGCAGGAAAAAGGCCAGCATGGCGATGAAATGCATGGTCCAGATGCCCGCGCCCATGCTGACGCCGAACGCCAGCGTCCAGAACAACGCCCGGCGGGCGCTGGAATCCTGGTCGTGGATGCGCGGCGCCAGCGAC
>JALVTA010000205.1 GCA_027036095.1 Thiotrichales bacterium
CGCCTCGCTGCGCCAGCGCATCGAGGCATCCTCAAGCGGGGTGAATTTGTTGAACAGCGGCGCGATCCATTTGGGAAAGGCCCACAGCAGGGCGAACTGCACGCCCATCCACAGCAGCCAGGCCCACAGCCACCACTGGGCGTCCATCAGTCGCGCCATCAGCCACAGCAGCGCATAGACCAGCGGCACGCCCAGCACAGCGCCCAGCAGCCAGCCCTTGATCAGGTCGATGATGAACTGCTTCGGCGTGGTGCGGTTGAAGCCGAATTCAGCTTCCACCCTGAAGGTGCGCAGAATCTGAAACGGCAGGTGCAGCAGGCTCAGGAACCACAGGGTGCCGAGCACGAACAGAGTGTCGCGCCACAGCGGCGGCAGGTCCACCTGCTGCCAGGCGGCGTAAAGATCGTTGAAGCCGCCGCCCAGGGTCATCACATACAGCAGGGCGGTGTCGAAGAAGAGCTGATAGCGGGCCAGCTGCAGCCGGGCGCGGGTATAGTCAGCCGCCTTCTGATGGTCCGCAAGACTGACGGTGTCGGCAAAGGCCGGCGGCACCCTGTCGCGGTTGAGGGCCACCGCCAGCTGCTGGCGGATGTTGAGCAGCAGTTCGATGGCCAGCTGGGCCGCCAGTGCGGTGACGAAAAGGGTGGAGATCCAGTTCATTTCGGCGTTCGCCTGTTGCGATAATAGGCGGGTTATTTTACGGGAGCGCGACCATGGACAAGGACAACAATCTCATCTGGATCGATCTGGAGATGACCGGGCTGGACCCGCAGCGGGACACCATCATCGAGATCGCCACCCTGGTGACCGACAGCGAGCTGAACGTGCTGGCCGAAGGACCGGTGCTGGCCATCGCCACCGATGAGGCGGTGCTGGCGGCCATGGACGACTGGAACAGAAAGCATCACGGTGCTTCCGGTCTGCTGGACCGCATCCGCAGCGAGGGCGTGCCCATGCGTGAAGCGGAGCAGGCCACGCTGGACTTTCTCAGGCAGTGGGTGAACCCGGGCAAATCCCCCATGTGCGGCAACAGCATCTGTCAGGACCGCCGCTTCCTCGCCCGCCAGATGCCTGAACTTGAGGCCTTCTTCCATTACCGCAATCTGGACGTGAGCACCCTCAAGGAGCTGGCGCGCCGCTGGGCGCCCGCCGTGCTGGACAGCGCCGGGGACTGCAAGCGCGACATCCATCTGGCGCTGGAGGATATCCGGGACTCCATCTGTGAACTGCGGCACTATCGCCGGCACCTGTTTGCACCGGAATATCGCGGTGCGGGTGACTGATAGATTGCTATAATATTTCGTTCTTTTCCATTTTTAACCAACACTTTGGAGGACGAAGTTGTGGAATTGACAGGGGCCCAGATCGTCATCAAGTTTCTTGAGGACGAGGGCGTAGAGCACATCTGGGGGTATCCGGGCGGTGCCGTGCTGCCCATCTACGATGCCCTGGACACGGACGCCGAAAAGCTCCAGCACATTCTGGTGCGCCACGAGCAGGCGGCCGTGCACGCAGCAGACGGCTACGCACGCTCTACAGGCAAGCCCGGTGTGGTCCTGGTCACCTCCGGTCCCGGCGCAACCAACGCCGTGACCGGCATCGCCACCGCCTACATGGATTCCATTCCCCTGGTCGTGCTCACCGGTCAGGTGCCCACGGGCATGATCGGTCTGGACGCCTTTCAGGAGGTGGACACGGTTGGTGTGACCCGGCCCATCGTCAAACACAACTTCTTGGTCAAGGATGTCAACGACCTGGCGATGACGCTCAAAAAGGCGTTCCACATCGCCACCACGGGCCGACCGGGTCCGGTGGTCGTGGACATTCCGAAGGATGTGCAGACCGCCACAAGCGACTACGAATATCCCCAGGAAGTCAAACTGCGCTCCTATCAGCCGGTGACCAAGGGGCACAGCGGTCAGATCCGCCGTGCCGTGGACATGATGCTGGAGGCGGAGCGACCCATCTTCTATGTGGGCGGCGGCGTGGTGCTGGACGACGCCTCTGAGCAGCTGACGGCGCTGGCGCGCAAGCTGGGCTATCCGGTCACCACCACGCTGATGGCGCTGGGCGCCTATCCGGCGTCCGACCGGCAGTGGCTCGGCATGCTGGGCATGCACGGCACCTATGAGGCCAACCTGGCCATGCACCATGCCGACACGCTGATCGCCATCGGCGCGCGTTTCGACGACCGGGTCACCGGCAACATCGAGCGTTTCTGCCCCAATGCGAAGATCATTCACGTGGACATCGATCCCGCGTCCATCTCCAAGAACGTGCAGGTGGACATTCCCATCGTGGGGTCGGTCAGAAGCGTACTGGAGGACATGAACCACCTGCTGGACCGCCAGCTGGAAAAGGGTGTTGCGCCGGACGAGGAAAAGCTGAAGGCCTGGTGGGACCAGATCGAACAGTGGCGTGCGGTCGACTGCCTCAAGTATGGTCCGTCCGTCGGCCAGATCAAGCCGCAGGCGGCGGTGGAGGCCGTGTGGAAGGTGACCAACGGCGACGCCTTCGTCACCTCGGATGTGGGCCAGCACCAGATGTACGCGGCACAGTACTATCGCTTTGACAAGCCGCGCCGCTGGATCAACTCCGGCGGTCTGGGCACCATGGGCTTCGGCCTGCCCGCGGCCATGGGCGTGGCGCTGGCGCATCCGGACGAGACGGTGGTGTGCATCACCGGTGAGGGCTCCATCCAGATGAACATTCAGGAGCTGTCCACCTGCCTGCAGTACGGCTTCCCGGTGAAGATCGTCAACCTGAACAACGGCTTCCTCGGTATGGTGCGCCAGTGGCAGGAGCTGTTCTACGAGCGACGCTACTCCATGTCCTACATGGATTCCCTGCCGGACTTCGTGGCGCTGGCGGAGGCCTACGGACACGTGGGCGTGCGCATCGAGAAGCCGGAGGAACTGGAGTCGAAGCTGGCGGAGGCCTTCGCCATGAAGGACCGGCTGGTGTTCATCGACATTCAGGTGGAGAAGGCGGAGAACGTCTATCCCATGATCCCGGCCGGCGCAGGCCAGGACGAAATGATTCTGGTGTGAGGAGGGCGTCCGCATGAAGCATGTCATTTCAATTCTGCTGGAAAACGAAGCCGGTGCTCTGTCGCGGGTGGCCGGCCTGTTCTCCGCGCGCGGCTACAACATTCAGGCGCTCACCGTGGCGCCCACCGAAGACCCCACCCTGTCGCGCATGACGCTGACCACCGTCGGCAACGAGCGGCAGATCGAGCAGATCATCAAGCAGCTCAACAAGCTGATCGATGTGGTCAAGGTGGTGGATCTGACCGAAGGCGCCCACTATGCGGTGGAAGTGATGCTGGTCAAGCTGCGCGCCGTGGGGCCGCAGCGGGAGGAGTTCAAGCGGCTGGCGGACATTTTCGAGGCCAGAATCGTCGATGTGACGCCGACCACCTACACCCTGCAGCTGCTGGGCGACAGCAGCACGCTGGACCGTCTGCTGGAGAACGTGCCCAATGACTACATTCTGGAGACGGTGCGCTCCGGCGCGGTGGGCGTGCAGCACGGCGACAAGTTTCTACACGTTTGATTTGAAGAGGAAAGACCATGAGCGAAAGCAAGCAACTGAACATCTATTACGACAAGGAGTGCGACCTGTCCATCATCCGTGGCATGAAGGTGGCCGTCATCGGTTTCGGCTCCCAGGGTCACGCCCACGCGCTGAACCTGTCCGACTCCGGTGTGGACGTGGTCGTGGGCCTGCGTGAGGGCTCCGGTTCCTGGCGCAAGGCCGAGCAGGCCGGCCTGACCGTCATGCCCGTGGCCAAGGCGGTGGCCCAGGCGGACCTGGTGATGATCCTGACGCCGGACGAGTTCCAGGCGGAGCTGTATAAGAAGGAGATCGAGCCGCACCTGAAGGTGGGTGGCACGCTGGCCTTCGCCCATGGCTTCTCCATCCTCTACAACCAGATCGTGCCGCGCAAGGATCTGGACGTGATCATGATCGCGCCCAAGGCGCCGGGCCACACCGTGCGCTCCGAGTTCGTCAAGGGCGGCGGCATTCCCGATCTGATCGCCGTGCATCAGGATGCTTCCGGCAAGGCCAAGCAGGTGGCCCTGTCCTACGCCTCCGCCATCGGTGGTGGCCGTACCGGCATTATCGAGACCACCTTCAAGGATGAGACCGAAACGGATCTGTTCGGTGAGCAGGCGGTGCTGTGCGGCGGCTGCGTCGAGCTGGTCAAGGCCGGCTTCGAAACGCTGGTGGAAGCGGGTTACCCCGCCGAGATGGCCTACTTCGAGTGTCTGCACGAGCTGAAGCTGATCGTGGACCTGATGTACGAAGGCGGCATCGCCAACATGAACTACTCCATCTCCAACAACGCGGAGTATGGCGAGTATGTCACCGGCCCGCGCGTGATCAATGAGGAATCCCGCAGGGCCATGCGCGAGGCACTGAAGAACATTCAGGAAGGCAAGTACGCCAAGCAGTTCATTCTGGAAGGCCAGACTGGCTATCCGGAAATGACTGCCATGCGCCGCATCAACGAGGCGCATGAGATTGAGAAGGTGGGTGCCCGTCTGCGCAGCATGATGCCGTGGATCACCGCCAACAAGATTGTGGACAAGGAAAAGAACT
>JALVTA010000206.1:0-3923 GCA_027036095.1 Thiotrichales bacterium
GTCGGATAAGGAATGGACGGAGAAAAGAACATGTTGCTGGACGTAAACAATCTGCACGCCCAGGTGGCGGAAACGGAAAAGAAGATTCTCAACGGCGTCAATCTGCAGGTGAACCCGGGCGAGGTGCACGCCATCATGGGACCCAATGGCTCCGGCAAGTCCACCTTCGCCAATGTGCTGGCGGGCCGCGAGGATTATGAGGTGACCGAGGGCAGTGTTACCTTCGACGGCGAAGACCTGCTGGAGATGGAGCCGGAAGAGCGCGCCCGCGCCGGGCTGTTTTTGGCCTTCCAGTATCCGGTGGAGATTCCGGGCGTGTCCAACAAGCTGTTCCTGTACACGGCGGTCAACGCGGTGCGCGAGGCGCGCGGTCTGCCGCCGCTGGAGATGGGTGAGTTCGAGGAACTGGCGGTGGAAAAGATGAAGCTTTTGAAAATGCGCCCCGACATGCTGGAGCGCTCCGTCAACGTGGGCTTCTCCGGCGGGGAGAAGAAGCGCAACGACATCTTCCAGATGGCCATGCTGGAGCCCAAGCTGGCGGTGATGGACGAGACCGATTCCGGTCTGGACATCGACGCGCTCAAGATCGTCGCCGACGGCGTCAACCGCCTGCGCGACGGCCAGCGCAGCTTCATCGTAGTGACCCACTATCAGCGTCTGCTGGACTACATCCGTCCGGATCATGTCCATGTGCTCTACAAGGGGCGCATCGTCAAATCCGGTGGCTTCGAGCTGGCGCAGGAACTGGAGGAGAAGGGCTATGACGACATCATCCGCCAGTTCGGTGAATAAGGTGGAATTCCGCCCACACCGTCTCAGCGACAGGGCGCTGGAGGTGCTGGCGCCGCTGGTCGCGCGTTTCGACGATGACTGGGCGCCGGTGCGCCGCGCCGCGTTCGAGGCATTGAAAACCCGCGGCTTTCCTTCCCGCAAGGAAGAGGACTGGCAGTACACGCCGCTGGATGGGCTGCTGAAGGGCGACTGGGCGCTGGCCGAGGGCGTGGATGCACCGGTTGAAGCGTTTCGCCCGCCGTTCGACCATGCGCTGATCGCCTTTGTGGACGGGCGCTGCGTTACCGCCTTGGACAACCTGTCCGTCAAAGGGCTGCATGTGCGTCCTCTGCTGGCGCAGGCGGATGAGGCCCTGCGGGATCAGTGGCGTCTTCAGGCCCGGCCGGAAGCCGACCCCTTCCAGCTGCTCAACCTGGCGCTGATGCGCGATGGCGTGGTCATCGAGGTGGGGGGGCAGGTGGCCGAGCCGCTGGTGCTGCTGCATGTGCACACCCGGCCGGGCGTGGCCGCCGTGCGCCACCGACTCACGCTGAACGCCGGTGCACAGTTGACGCTGGTGGAGTGGCATGTCTCCACCGGTGAGGCGACGGGGCTGGTCAACCCCGTTATCGAGACCGAAGTGGGCGAAGGGGCCGTGCTTCGTCATGTCAAGCTGCAGCAGCTGGCCGGGCAGGCCTTTCACATGGGCTGGCACGGCGTGCGTCAGCAGGCCGGCAGCCAGCTGCTCAGTGACACAGTGCAGCTGGGCGGTCGGGTAAGCCGCCACATGACGCACACCTGCCTGCTGGAAGAGAACGCCGGCAGCGAAGTCAACAGCGCGGCACTGGTGCGTGGAGAGCAGGTCATGGACAGCCGCACCTTCACCGATCACGCCAGCGCCCACTGCTTCTCGCGCCAGAACCACCGCCTGGTGGTGGCCGACAGCGGTCGCGGCGTGTTCGACGGCATGATCCACGTGGCCCGTGGTGCCCAGAAGACCGATGGCCTGATGGACAACAAGAACCTGCTCATCGGCGAGCGGGCCAAAGTGGATGCCAAGCCGCGGCTGGAAATCTACGCCGATGACGTCAAATGCTCACACGGCTCCGCCACCGGCCAGCTGGACCGGGATCAGCTGTTCTACCTGCGTGCCCGCGGGCTGGACGCCGACACGGCACGCCGGCTGATTACCCGCGCCTTTCTGGCCGAGCCGCTGGAGGGGATTGCCAATGATGCCCTGCGCGGCTGGCTGATCGGCCTGCTGGACGAGGCCGTCTCGACTCTGTGACACCGCGCCCCCGGCCGGGGGCGTTTTCATCTGCTTGCAAAGGAATCGCCATGCTGGACAATGCCGCCATTCGTGCCCAGTTTCCCATTCTGGCCCAGACAGAGAACGGCCATCCGCTGGTCTATCTGGACAGTGCCGCCACGGCCCAGAAACCGTTGCGGGTCATCGAGGCGCTGGACCGCTACTACCGTGAGCAGAACGCCAATGTGCATCGAGGCGTGTACGGGCTGAGCGAACGGGCCACCGACCTCTACGAGGGGGCGCGCGGAGCGATGGGGGCCTTTCTCAACGCCGCCACGCCGCTGGAAATCATTTTTGTGCGTGGTGCCACCGAGGGCATCAATCTGGTGGCCAGCACGCTGGGCAAGTTGCTGAAGCCGGGGGATGAAATCCTCATCTCCGCCATGGAGCATCATTCCAATATCGTTCCGTGGCAGTTTCTGCGGGATGAACGGGGCATCAGGCTCAGGGTGATTCCCATGGATGAGCGGGGCGTGCTGGACATGGACGCCTTTCGGAAACTGCTGTCAGAGCGTACCCGGCTGGTGGCAGTGACCCACATGTCCAATGCGCTGGGTACCATCAATCCGGTGCGTGAGATCGTGGACGCGGCCAAAGCGGTGGGTGCTCTGACGCTCATTGACGGCGCGCAGGCCGTCCCGCACATGCCGGTGGACGTGCAGGCGCTGGGTTGCGACTTCTATGTGCTCTCCGGCCACAAGATGTACGGTCCGACCGGCATCGGCGTGCTCTATGGTCGCATGGAGGTGCTGGAGACCCTGCCGCCGTACCAGGGCGGCGGTGACATGATCCGCTCGGTCACTTTCAAGAAGACCGAGTTCAACGTGCTGCCCTATCGCTTCGAAGCGGGCACGCCCCACATTGCCGGGGCGATCGGGCTGGCCGAGGCCGCCCGGTGGATGGAGGCGGTGGGCCGGCAGGCCATCTTCGACTATGAGCATGAGCTGTTGCAGTATGCCACCGAGCAGCTGCAGGCCATTGATGGTCTGCGCCTGATCGGCACCGCACCGGAGAAAGGGGGCGTGCTCTCATTCGTCATTGAGGGGGCTCATCCCCATGATGTGGCCACGCTCATTGATCAGGACGGCATCGCCGTGCGCGCCAGCCATCACTGCGCCCAGCCGGTGATGGACTTCTTCGGTGTGCCGGCCACGGTGCGCGCCTCGCTCGGTGTGTACAATAACCGCGAGGATATCGACCGCCTGGTGGCGGCCCTGAATGATGCGCTGGAGATGCTTCGATGAGCGAAAAGGCCCCCTTGCAGTGGATTCGCATGGCGCTGACGCCGTTGCCTCACATGGAAGAGACCCTCTCTCCCACGGTCATTTTCTGGAACCATGAGACGGGCGAACTGGCCGGCGAGGGGGTTGAGCAGGTGCAGCCGCTCATTGACGAGTATGTGAAGGCCGGCAGCATCACCAACCGCTCGGGAGAGACCATTCCCGTCACCCTGCCGCTGACCGACAACACCGCACTGGGACTTGTGCTGTCCCAGCACTACTGGGTGTCTCCCCAGCCGGTGGACGCACCGGAAGAACCGCCCCACGATACGCCGCTTCAGTAACGGGGTCTCCCTCATTTTTGCCGGCTCACCTTCCAGCCGCACGGCCATGCGGCGAAAAATGGCTGGCTGGAGCGGCTGAAACGAAGCTTCTGACCTGCAAATGGGCTGCTGTGCCTTGTGCGGTCAATCTTCGGCTGTCGAACTCTTCAGAAAGCAAATGCCGGTCATATGTCGGGGGCAGCTTCCCTGCAGCCGGCATTGAAGCTTTGAACGGGGTCTCCCACATTTTTGAAGGGCGCGTCGCCGGCGCGCCGGCGGCGAGTTTCAATTCCCCACGCT
>JALVTA010000206.1:3933-4569 GCA_027036095.1 Thiotrichales bacterium
CCTATAATACGGCGCACACCTCAGCGGTGGGGTGGCTGAGCGGTTGAAAGCACCGGTCTTGAAAACCGGCGTGGGTTGATAGCCCACCGTGGGTTCGAATCCCACCCCCACCGCCATCAACCTGTTTCACCCATCTCATCCCGTCTCAACTTTCCAGTAAAAACAGTCGCTTAGGCGCTTTCACTGTTTCATCCTCTCTCATCTGACACCATCCTGGCGCAGGATTTTGGGCATACTTTTGGGCATACACATTGGGCGTGTTCCCACGACGGTGGGAATCTGGACGGCGCATGAGCGTGCCGTTCGTGACCTGTTCAAATGTGACTGGCCAACCCGGACAAATGCAGGCTGTGTATCTCTACCTTTGACGAGCTGAGCCATACCCCCTTCCAGCAGGAGAGCAATGGAAATGCGCAGACCTTGTGCGGCGAGCAGGCCGACAGGAGCCCTATGTCGCCCAGACGCTTCATTGCCATGTTGGTGCGGCTCAGCGCACCGGGTGCCGTAGCGTGTACTCTTAACCTTCTTTCCGAACATCTTTATGGGTGAATTGTGACACCGTTTCGTATGGTGTCCTCCCCTGGTTCCGGTAGCCCAGATGTGGGCGCTCGTGGTTGTAGAAACGCAACCACTCGT
>JALVTA010000207.1 GCA_027036095.1 Thiotrichales bacterium
ACGGTGACAGCTACGACCGTTATCTGGTGCGCATGGCGGAGATGCGCGAGTCCAACAAGATCATCCGTCAGTGCATCAAGTGGCTGCGGGAGAACCCCGGTCCGGTCATGGCGGAGAATCACAAGGTGACGCCGCCCTCCCGCGAGGAGATGAAGACCAACATGGAGGCGCTCATTCACCACTTCAAGCTGTTCACCGAAGGCTACAGCGTGCCTGAAGGTGAGGCCTATGCGGCGGTGGAGCATCCCAAGGGTGAGTTCGGCATCTATCTGGTCTCCGACGGTGCCAACAAACCCTATCGCCTCAAGATCCGGGCGCCGGGCTTCGCCCATCTGGCCTCGCTTGACGAAATGTGCAAGGGCCACATGATTGCCGATGTGGTCACCATTATCGGAACCCAGGACATCGTATTCGGGGAGATCGACCGATGAGCGAGAAGAACTATCAGGTCATCAAGGGCGATGTGAAGGCCCGCATCGATCGGTGGATTTCCCAGTATCCCGCCGACCAGCGCCAGTCCGCCGTGATGCCGGCGCTGCGCATCGTGCAGGAGATCAACGGCGGCTATCTGACCCGCGAACTGATGGATGAGGTGGCCGACTATCTCGGCATGCCGCCCATGGCCGTCTATGAGGTGGCCACCTTCTATTCCATGTACGAGCACAAGCCGGTCGGCAAACACAAGATCTGCATGTGCACCAATATCTCCTGCATGCTGCGGGATGCCGATGACCTGGTCGAATATCTGAAGGAGAAGCTGGGTGTGGATGTGGGCGAGGTGACGCCCGACGGCCGCTTCTCCATCAAGAAGGTGGAGTGTCTGGGCGCCTGCGGCGAAGCCCCGGTGGCCATGATCGGCAAGGAATACTACGGCAATCTGACCCGCGAGCGGCTGGACGAGCTGCTGGACAGCCTGGAGTAAGTTATGGCAGAGATTCCGCTGAACGAGTGTTGCTACCGCCTCAACCACCTGGACCGGTCGTGGGACATTGACGTCTACATGGCCAATGGTGGCTATGAGGTGTGGAAGAAGGTGCTGGCCGGCGAGCTGACGCCACAGGAGATCATCGACGAGGTCAAGACCTCCAACATCCGTGGCCGTGGTGGTGCCGGTTTCCCCACCGGGCTGAAGTGGAGCTTCATGAACCGCCATGCGCCCGGCCCCAAGTACATTCTGTGCAACTCTGACGAAGGTGAGCCGGGCACTTTCAAGGATCGCGACATCCTGCGTTACAACCCTCACCAGCTGATCGAGGGGATGATGATCGCCGGTTACGTGATCGGCGCCAATACCGGTTACAACTACATCCGCGGCGAGTTCTGGGAGCCCTACAAGCGCTTCGACAACGCCGTAAAGCAGGCCTACGAGGCCGGCCTGCTGGGCAAGAACATCCTCGGCTCCGGCTGGGATTTCGATCTCTATACCCATCTGGGTGCCGGTGCCTATATCTGCGGTGAGGAAACCGCACTGATCGAATCCATCGAGGGCAAGAAGGGACAGCCGCGTTTCAAACCGCCGTTCCCGGCCAGCTATGGTCTCTACGGGCGTCCGACCACCATCAACAACACTGAGACGCTCGCCTCCATTCCCATGATTCTGGCCAAGGGGGGCAAGTGGTTCGCCGATTTGGGCGTGCCCGGTGCCGGTGGCACCAAGATCTACGCCGTCTCCGGCCATGTGGAAAAGCCCGGCAACTACGAAGTGCGCATGGGTACCCCCTTCAAGGATCTGCTGGCGCTGGCCGGCGGTGTGTGGAAGGGGCGCAAGCTCAAGGCGGTGATTCCGGGTGGCTCCTCCACGGCGGTGCTGCCGGCCGAAAAGGCGATGGAGATGAACATGGACTATGACTCCATCGCCAAGGCGGGCTCCTTTCTGGGTGCCGGTTCGGTCATCATCATGGACGAGACCACCGACATGGTGAAGGCGCTGGAGCGACTCACCTGGTTCTACTATGAGGAGTCCTGCGGCCAGTGTACCCCGTGCCGTGAGGGCACAGGCTGGATGTACCGGATCGTGCACCGCATCCGCACTGGCAAGGGGCGTCCGGAAGACATCGAGATGCTCAAGGATGTGTCCGGCAAGATCATGGGCCGGGTCATCTGTGGCCTGGGGGATGCAGCGTCCATTCCGGTGGCCAGCTTCCTCGAGCACTTTGAACACGAATTCCGTCATTACATCGAACACGGTTGCAGCATCTACGACCGTGCCTAAGGGGTCAGGGATCCGCTTATGATCAAGATCGAAATCAATGGTCAGGTTGTTGAGGCCCACGAAGGGGACATGCTGATCGACGTGGCGGACAGCGCGGATATCCCGATTCCCCGCTTCTGCTACCACAAGAAGCTGTCCATTGCCGCCAACTGCCGCATGTGTCTGGTTGAGGTGGAGGGTGCGCCCAAGGCAATGCCCGCCTGTGCTACGCCGGTGACCGACGGCATGAAGGTATTCACCCGCTCGCCCAAGGCACGGGCGGCGCAGAAGGCGGTGATGGAGTTTCTGCTCATCAACCATCCGCTGGACTGTCCCATCTGTGACCAGGGTGGCGAGTGCGAATTGCAGGATGTGGCTTTCGAATACGGTGACGACGTAGGCAAGTATTCCGAAGCCAAGCGCGTGGTGCCGGATCATGATGTGGGTCCGCTGATCGCCACCGACATGACCCGCTGCATCCACTGTACCCGCTGCGTTCGTTTCGGGCAGGAGATCTCCGGTCTGATGGAGCTGGGCGCAGTCGGCCGTTCCGAGTGGATGGAGATCACCACCTTCGTGGGCAAATCCATCACGTCAGAGATTTCCGGAAACATCATTGACCTGTGCCCGGTAGGTGCCCTGACTTCCAAGCCCTTCCGCTACAAGGCGCGGGCCTGGGAGCTGAAGGCTGCACCGGCCATCGCCGCCCATGACAGCCTCGGCTCCAACATTGAGGTGCACACCTATCACGGCAAGGTGATGCGTGTGGTGCCGCGGGAGAACGAGGCCATCAATGAAGTCTGGCTCTCCGACCGTGACCGCTTCGCCTACACCGGCCTCTATGCCGATGACCGTCTGACCGTGCCCATGGTCAAGCGCAATGGCCGCTGGGACGAGGTTGAATGGGAAGAGGCACTTGAAGCCGTCGCCGAACAGCTGCGCCCGTATCTGGACAGGCCTGAAGAGATTGCGGTGCTGGCCTCGCCCAATGCCACCGTGGAAGAGCTGTATCTGCTCAAGAAGCTGACCGATGTACTGGGCATCAGACGTCGGGAATGGCGGTTACGTCAGCAGGATTTCCGCGTGGAAGTGCCGCTGGGGCTCAAGCTGGGCCTCGACGAGGTGGAGCAACTCAATCATGTGCTGGTCGTGGGCAGCCATCTGCGCCATGAACTGCCGCTGCTCAACCTGCGCGTGCGCAAGGCCCAGCTGGCGGGCGCCACTGTGCACATGCTCAATCCCATGGATTATGCCAGCACCTTTGATATCGCCGACCGCCTGATCGTCAAGCCGAGTGAAATGGTGCGCCAGCTGGCGGCCGTAGCCAAGGCGGCAGGCGCAGAACTTCCTACTGGTCTGGCCGATGTCGCGGTCACAGATCAGCATCGTGCCTGGGCCGAGGCGCTGAAACAGGACAAGACCGCCATTTTCGTCGGCGGTGTGGCGCGCATGAGTCGCCATTACGCCGAGCTGGCCGCGCTGGCCGCCGTCCTGTGTGAGAAGACGGGCGCGAGCGTCAACATTCTTCCGCTGGCGGCCAACGAGATGGGGGCGCAGGCGCTGGACTTCGCCGGCGAGAGCCTCAATGACATGCTGGAGAAAGGGGCGAAAGCCGTCATTACCCTGGGTGTGGAACCTGAATATGACACTCTGTGGGGTGAACGGGCCGTGCAGATGCTGGAGCGGGCAGAGCGGGTGATCAACCTGACGCCCTTTGCCAATGCCCGCGCCAGAGCATACAGCGACATTCTGCTGCCGGTTGCAACGGCCTATGAAACCGCCGGCACCCTGGTCAACGCCACCGGCACCTGGCAGTCCTTCAAGCAGGTGACGGACGCCCCTGGCGATGCCAAGCCTGCGTGGAAGGTGCTGCGCGTACTGGGCAATGTGCTGGATGTGGACGGCTTCGACTATGTTCACGCCGATCAGGTGCTTGAGGAGGCGCGCCAGGCAGTGGCTGAGGCGAGTGCCGAGATTGCCATGCCGGATGCCCTTGCGGCAGGCGGCGAGCTGGAGGTCGTGCCTTCGCTGTCGCTCTACAGCACCGACATGGTGGTGCGCCGCGCCGAGCCTCTGCAGCAGGCGGCCGGTGCGGCCGTGGCCGAGGCGGTCAGCCGCCTGGAGATGGAATCGCTGACCCTGTGTTGTGAGCAGGCCTGCGTCGAGCTGCCCAACCGTTGTGACGAGGCGGTGGCCGAAGGCGTGGTCTTCGAGCCGGTTGCCATCGATGAAACCCTGACGGCACCGGCCGCCTGCGCCGAAGTCAAAGCGTAACGAAGCGGGAGCGGATTTATGTTCACTACACTGCAACAGTGGCTGTCCGGATGGATGTGGGACTGGCTGGCCGTGCTGATCACACTGCTGATCCAGGCGGTGGTGGTCATCCTGCCCATCATGATCGCCGTGGCCTACCTCACCTATGCCGAACGCAAGGTGATCGCCTACATGCAGGTGCGCATGGGGCCGAACCGCGTTGGTCCCTATGGTCTGCTGCAGCCTATTGCCGATGCGGTCAAGTTGATGTTCAAGGAGGTGGTGCTGCCCAGCCAGTCCAACGTCTATCTGTTCCTGATCGCACCGATTCTAGCCATTGCGCCGGCCATTGCCGTGTGGGCGGTGGTGCCTTTCGCGCCGGGCTGGGTGGTGACCGACATTGATGCCGGCGTGCTGTATGTGCTGGCTGTCGCCTCGATCACCGTCTATGGCGTGGTGGTTTCCGGCTGGGCCTCCAACTCCAAGTATGCCTTTCTCGGCGGCCTGCGCTCCTCGGCGCAGAAGATTTCCTATGAAATTGCCATGGGTTTTGCGCTGGTCACGGTGCTGATGGTTGCGGACACCATGAATCTGACCAAGATCGTCGAAGGTCAGCAGGGCGGCATCTGGCACTGGTACCTGATTCCGCTGCTGCCCATGTTCGTGGTCTATTTCATCTCCGGGGTGGCCGAGACCAACCGGGCGCCTTTTGACATCGCCGAAGGTGAATCCGAAATCGTGGCCGGCTTCCATGTGGAATACTCAGGCATGGCGTTTGCAGTCTTTTTCCTGGCCGAATACGCCATGATGATCCTGATCTCCTACATGACGTCCATCATGTTCCTGGGCGGCTGGCTGTCTCCGTTCGAAGGCATTCCGCTGCTGGAGACGCTGTTTGCCTGGGTGCCGCCGTTCTTCTGGCTGGCGGCAAAGGTGGCGTTTCTGCTGTTCGTCTTCCTGTGGTTCCGCGCCACCTTCCCGCGCTATCGCTATGACCAGCTGATGCGGCTGGGATGGAAGGTGTTCATTCCGCTGACCATCGTCTGGGTCTTTGTGGTGATGCTGATGCATTACTTCAAAGTGGGCCCGTGGTTCAACTGAGGACAGCATGATGACCGATAACATTCGCCACTGGATCAAGACCTTCGGCCTGATCGAACTGTTCAAGGGACTGGCGGTCACCGGAAAGTACCTGTTCAAGCCGAAGATCACCGTGCGCTACCCGGAGGAGAAGACGCCCATCTCTCCCCGGTTCCGCGGCCATCACGCCCTGCGCCGCTATGAGAACGGCGAGGAACGCTGCATCGCCTGCAAACTGTGCGAGGCGGTGTGTCCGGCCAATGCCATCACCATCGAGTCGGAGGAGCGTGAGGACGGCACGCGCCGCACCACGCGCTATGACATTGACATGTTCAAGTGCATCTACTGCGGCTTCTGCGAGGAGGCGTGCCCGGTGGATGCCATCGTGGAAACCCGCGTGTTCGAATATGTCTTCTGGGAGCGGGGCGAGAACATCATGACCAAGGAAAAGTTGCTGGCTTTCGGCGACAAACATGAACAGATGATCGCGGCGGACAAGGCTGCGGACGCCAAATATCGCTGAGGGACGGTCGAGATGAGTTTTGAACAGCTGGTCTTCTATGCCTTTGCCGCCATCGCCGCCTTTGCCGGTTTGATGGTGATTACCGTGCGCAACCCGGTCAAGGCTGCCCTGTGGCTGGTGCTTGCCTTTGTCAGTACCGCGGCGGTCTGGATTCTCGCCGAAGCCGAGTTCCTCGGCCTGGTGCTGATTCTGGTCTACGTGGGCGCCGTGCTGGTACTGTTCCTGTTCGTGGTGATGATGCTGGACATCAACCTGGCCGAGATGAAGGAGGGCTTCACCCGCTACCTGCCCATCGGGGTGCTGGTGTCGCTGGTGGTGTTCGGCCTGATCTACATGGTCGTGGGGCCGGAACACTTCGGGCTGGAGCAGTTCAAGCCGACCGAGCATGGTCCGGATTACAGCAACACCAAGGAGATCGCCGTGCCGCTCTACACGCAGCACGCCTATGCCTTCGTGCTGGCGGCGGTGCTGCTGCTGGTAGGCATCGTGGCGGCCATCGCCCTGACATTGCGTCGCCGTCCGCCTTCCGAAGCGCTTTATCAGGATATTGATGCCCAGGTGCGCGTACGCGCCGAGGACCGTCTGACCATGGTGAAGATACCGGCGGAAGTTGAGCCGGACCTGCCCGAGAACAAGGAAGAAGAGGAGGGCGCCAAATGATTGCTCTGTCCGACTATCTGGTGTTCGGCGCCGTGCTGTTCATGATCAGCATGGCCGGCATCTTCCTCAACCGCAAGAACCTGGTGCTGATCCTCATGTGCGTGGAGCTGCTGCTGCTGGCCGTCAATACCAATCTGGTGGCCTTCAGTCACTACCTCAACGACGTGCAGGGGCAGATCTTCGTGTTCTTCATCCTGACCGTGGCGGCCGCCGAAGCGGCCATCGGTCTGGCGATTCTGGTGCTGGTGTTCCGTCACCGCCGGCAGATCAACGTGGACGATCTGGACGAGCTGAAGGGGTAATTGATCCATGAGCACACTGCATACGGTTCTGACCATCATCCTGATCGCACCGCTGATCGGCTCGATCATCGCCGGTCTGTTCGGTCGCCAGATCGGCCGCACGGGCGCACACAGCGTCACCATCGCCGGCGTGGCCATCTCCACCGTGCTGTCTGCATGGGTGTTCTGGCTGTTCATCATTCAGGGGCATGAGCCCTATAACGCGCCGCTCTATACCTGGATGGTGAGTGACGGCATCAAGTTTCAGGTGGGCTATCTGGTGGACAGCCTGTCGGCCACCATGATGCTGGTGGTGACCTTCGTCTCCCTGATGGTGCACATCTACACCATCGGCTACATGGATCATGATGCCGACTATCCCCATGACAATCCCTATTACCAGCGCTTTTTCAGCTACATCTCGCTGTTTACCTTCTCCATGCTGGCGCTGGTGCTGGCCAACAACTTCATGCAGCTGTTCTTCGGCTGGGAGGCCGTGGGCTTGGTTTCCTACCTGCTGATCGGTTTCTACATGAAGCGGGAGTCCGCTATTCAGGCCAACCTCAAGGCCTTTCTGGTCAACCGGGTGGGCGATTTCGGCTTCGTGCTGGGCATTGCCGTGATCGTGCTCTATTTCGGCACGGTGGACTATGCCGAGTTTTTCGCAGGACTTGAACAGCACAGGAACGACACCATCGATTTCGGCTGGGGACCGGTCTCCATGATCACCGCCGCGACACTGCTGCTGTTCGTGGGTGCCATGGGCAAATCCGCCCAGATGCCGCTGCATGTGTGGCTGCCGGAGTCCATGGAGGGTCCGACACCCATCTCTGCGCTGATCCACGCGGCAACCATGGTGACCGCCGGCATCTTCATGGTGGCGCGCTTTTCGCCTGCCTATGAGCTGTCCGAAGTGGCTCTGAGCGTGGTGCTGCTGGTCGGTGCCATCACCGCCTTCATGATGGGGCTGCTGGGTCTGGTGCAGAACGACATCAAGCGCGTGGTGGCCTATTCCACCCTGTCACAGCTGGGCTACATGACCGCTGCGCTGGGTGTCTCCGCCTACGCGGCCGGCATGTTCCATGTCATTACCCACGCCTTCTTTAAGGCGCTGCTGTTCCTGGCGGCCGGTTCGGTGATCATTGCCATGCACCACGATCAGGACATCCGCAACATGGGTGGTCTGAAGAAGTACATGCCCATTACCTACTGGACCATGCTCATCGGTGCGTTGGCGCTGATCGGCTTCCCTGGTTTCTCCGGCTTCTTCTCCAAGGATTCCATCATCATGGCCACGGCTGAATCCGAGCAGTTCGGCGCAGGCTTTGCCCATCTGCTGCTGGTGGCCGGTGTCTTCGTGACTGCGCTCTATACCTTCCGCATGTTCTTCATCGTCTTCCACGGGCCGGAAAGCGAATACGTGCGCACTCACGAGATTCACGAGTCACCCAAGGTGGTCACCATTCCGCTGATTCTGCTATCCATTCCTGCGGTGCTGGTGGGCTGGCCGCTGATCGAGGGCGTGCTCTCCGGCAACTACTTCGCCGACAGCATCCGGGTGCTGCCTGAACATGACGTGCTGCGCGAAATCTACGAGCATGACTACCATGGTGCCTTCAACATGGTGCTGCATGGCCTGATGTCCGTACCCGTGTGGCTTTCCTTTGCCGGTGTGGCCACGGCCTGGTTCCTGTATCTGAAGCGACCGGATCTGCCGGCGAAGATCCAGCAGGCGTGCATGCCGTGCTATCGCGTGCTGGTTGCCGGCTATGGTTTCGATCGCTTCAACGAGATTGTCTTCGTCAATGGCAGCCGCCGTCTCGGAGAGTTCTTCTGGAAGGTAATCGACCAGACCTTCATCGATGGCTGGCTGGTCAACGGCAGTGCCAACATGGTGGCGACCGCCGCGCGCAACTGGCGCCAGATGCAGACCGGCTATCTGTACCACTATGCCTTTGCCATGATTTTCGGTCTGCTGATCCTGCTGTTGTGGGCGGTGTGGGCAATCAAGTGACGGACTGGATGACAAGAACGAGCACACTCAACGGAATCTGAAAAGGAACATCACATTATGTCAGTCGGCTATCCCATTCTCAGTACCCTGATCTGGCTACCGATCGTGGCGGGTGTCATCGTGCTGTTCGCCGGACGCAACAATCCGGCGCTGGCCCGCTGGCTGTCGCTGATCACCGCCATCGTGACGTTCCTGCTTTCGCTGCCCCTGTGGTTCGAGTTCGACCGCACCACGGCGGCCATGCAGTTCGTCGAGCGTTTCGACTGGATTCCTGCCTACAAGATTCAGTACTTCCTCGGTGTGGACGGGCTCTCCATGCCGCTGGTGCTGCTGACCACCTTCACCCAGGTGCTGGTAATCGCCTCCGCCTGGGAGGTGATCAAGGAACGGGTGGAGCAGTACATGGGCGCCTTCCTGATCATGCAGGGTCTGATGACCGGTGTGTTCGTCGCTCTGGATGCAGTGCTGTTCTATGTGTTCTGGGAAGCGCTGCTGATCCCCATGTTCATCGTCATCGGCAAATGGGGTGGGCCGCGCCGGGTTTACGCCACGCTCAAGTTCTTCCTGTACACCTTCTTCGGCTCCGTGTTCATGCTGGTGTCCTTCCTGTACATGTACTATCAGGCGGGCAGCTTCTCCATTCTGGACTTCCACAACCTGCCGCTGGGCATGACCGCACAGGTGCTGATCTTCCTGGCCTTCTTCATCGCCTTCGCGGTCAAGATCCCCATGTTCCCGGTCCATACCTGGTTGCCGGATGCCCACGTGGAGGCACCCACGGCCGGTTCCGTGGTGCTGGCGGCCATCATGCTGAAGATGGGCGGCTACGGTTTCGTGCGCTTCAGCCTGCCGATCACGCCCGACGCTTCCCACATGCTGGACTGGCTGGTGATCGTGCTGTCTCTGATCGCCATCGTCTATATCGGTTTCGTGGCACTGGTGCAGCATGACATGAAAAAGCTGGTGGCCTATTCCTCCATCTCCCACATGGGCTTTGTCACCCTGGGCATGTTCGTGCTGTATGACATCGTTGAGAGCACCGGGGGCCTCAAGGGGGCGCAGCTGGGTCTTGAGGGCGCCATGGTGCAGATGATCTCCCACGGCTTCATCTCCGGTGCCATGTTCCTGGGTATCGGCGTGCTGTATGACCGTCTGCATACCCGTGAGATCAGCGCCTATGGCGGTGTGGTCAACGTAATGCCCTGGTTCGGGTTCTTCGCAGTGCTCTTTGCCATGGGGAACGTGGGCCTGCCGGGCACGTCCGGCTTCGTAGGCGAGTTCATGGTCATTCTGTCCAGCTTCATGGCCAATCCGTGGTACGGCATTCTGGCCGCCTTCACCCTGATCATCGGCGCGGCCTATACGCTGTGGATGATCAAGCGGGTCATCTTCGGTGACATCCGCAATCAGGAGGTGGCCCGGATGCAGGATCTCAACAAGCGCGAGTTCGCCATCATGACCGCATTGGCGGTGGCGGTAGTTGCGCTGGGTGTCTACCCCTATCCGCTGATGGATGTGATGCATGTTTCAGTGGAGCATCTCATCCAGCAGGCCATGACTTCCAAACTTTAAGCACACAAGGCAGGAAAAGACGCAATGACATTCGAGATTCCCAACCTTTCGCTGGCGTTGCCCGAAATCGTGCTGCTGACGCTGACCTCGCTGCTGCTGGTGGCGGATACCTTCTGGTCGCGCACCTGCCGTGACTGCACCTACTGGGCCACGCAGATCACGCTGCTGATCGTCGGCTGGCTGGTGTTCTCCGATTTCGCCACCCAGACGCAGGTGACCTTTGACGGCAGTTTCGTGCGCGATACCCTGTCGGATGTGCTCAAGCTGTTCATCGTGGTGGTGAGCATCGGCATTTTCCTGTTCTCGCGGGAATATCTGCTGCAGCACAAGGCCTACCATGGCGAGTTCTTCGTGCTGGGCCTGTTCGGCGTGTTGGGCATGTTCGTGATGGTGAGCGCGTACAACCTGATCACCCTCTATCTGGGACTGGAGATCATGTCGCTGGCGCTGTATGCCATGATTGCCATGCAGCGTCACTCCGACCGGGCATCCGAGGCGGCCATGAAGTACTTCGTGCTGGGCGCGCTGGCGACCGGCATGATGCTCTACGGCATGTCCATGCTCTATGGTGCCACCGGCACGCTGGAGCTGACAGGCATCGCCCAGAAGCTTGCTTCCGGTGAGGTGGACAACACGGTGCTGGCCTTCGCACTGGTGTTCATCGTCATCGGTCTGGCCTTCAAACTGGGCGCGGTGCCGTTCCACATGTGGGTGCCGGATGTGTACCACGGCGCCCCCACGGCCATGACCCTCTATCTGGCTTCCGCACCCAAGATTGCTGCCTTTGCCATGCTCTATCGCCTGCTGTGGGATGGTCTGCAGCTGGCGCTGCCGGACTGGCAGGGCATGCTGGTCATTCTGGCGGCGCTCTCCATGGTGGTGGGATCCGTGGTCGCTATCGCCCAGACCAACCTCAAGCGCATGCTGGCCTATTCCGGCATCGGGCATGTGGGCTTCGTGCTCATGGGGGTGGCGGCCGGCGATGCGGAAGGCTTCGCCAGCGCCATGTTCTACATCGTGGTCTATGCCATCACCTCGGTGGCGGCCTTCGGTCTGATGATCTCCCTGGCCCGGGCTGGCATGGAATTCGAGGAGATTGACGACTACCGGGGACTGAATGACCGCAATCCCTGGCTGGCGCTGATGATGCTGTTCGTCATGTTCTCCATGGCAGGCGTGCCGCCGTTCATCGGCTTCTTCGTCAAGGTGGCGGTGATCGAGGCGGCGGTCAATGCCGGACTGGTGTGGCTGGCGGTGCTGGCCGTGGTCATGGCGGTGGTGAGTGCCTTCTACTATCTGCGTGTGGTCAAGGTGATGTACTTTGACAAGCCCGCAGAGACCAGCCGGCTGGAGCCCATTTCCACCCAGCTCGGGCTGGCGGTGAGCCTGTCTGCTTCCGTGCTGCTGCTGTTCGGTCTGTTCCCGGGCTGGATCATGGAGCTGTGCTACCGCAGCCTGGGCCTGAGTGTGGTCGCCTGATGAACCAGAACATTGCCATCTATCTGCTGATCGCCACAGCGTTCGTACTGGCCAACCTGCCTTGGCTGTTCGAGCGCCGCCTGTTCCTGTTCATCGACCTCAAGCGCATCAAGCCCTTCTGGCTGGGACTGGTGGAGTGGGGCGTCTATTTCAGCCTGTCCGTGCTATTCGGCTATTTGCTGGAAAAACGGGTCATGGGCACGGTCTCACCGCAGGACTGGGAGTTCTGGGTGACCGTATTCTTCATGTTCATGATCTTTGCCTTTCCAGGCTTCATCTACCGTTACAACTTCAGGCGCTATCTGTGCGCTGCTGAGAAGCATTCGGGTTGACCTGCCGCCGAGTGGTCGGTATAGTCGCAACCATGCGTATCCTTCTGCTGACATGTTCTCTGCTGTTTGCAGCCGCTTTCTGGGCGGCGCCAGCCATCTCCGCGCCGTCTGAAGCGCAGGCGCATGATTGCTGCTGTGAGCAGGGGTGCGACATGTCCGCACACGGCTGTCAGCATGACGGCCAGAAGCTGGCAGGTGATCACTGTGACGACCAGTGTTCATGTGCCACACACTGTTCCGTTACCGGCCATGGTATCAGTCTGGCCGGCAGCAGCTGTCTTGTCTGCCCCGTGTCGGTTGCCTCTGCAGCTGTTTCTGCGATTGAAGCATTCTTTTCCTCCAAGCCGGCCGATCTGCCAGACAAACCTCCGCGTCTGACCGCCTGATTCTCATCAGGGCCGTGCCTGTGGCACGGAAACAATCGGTTGGACTGTCTGGAGGAACATCCCGTGAAAATGCAACGACGTCAGCTGCTGCGCTGGGGCGCGGCGGGTCTGCTGGCACCTTTTGCCGCCGTACGGGCGGAAACCGTCAAATATGTCTGTCCCATGCACCCGCAGATCGTGCGGGACCATCCCGGTACCTGTCCCATCTGCGGCATGACGCTGGTCAAAAAAATCTTCAAGGAAGAGCAGGGCGCACCCTCCGTCAAGGTGGGCACCGGTTCAGGCCAGGGTGAAAAACAGGGGCTGGCCATCCGTACGGCAACGGTCAGGCGTGTCACCTTGTGGAAGTATCTGCCCACCTACGGCACCATCCAGGTGGATGAAAGTCGTCTGGTGCACGTGCATCCCCGGGCCAGCGGCTGGATCGAGCACCTGGCCGTGCGCGTGGAGGGGGAGACGGTCGAGGAGGGTCAGCTGCTGTTCCGCTATTACAGCCCTGATATCGTCGCCGCGCAGGAGGAGTGGCTGCTGGCTCTCAAACAGGGCAGTCGCAGGCTGGCCGAGGCGGCCGAACGCAAACTGCGCTATCTGGGGGTGGATCACGCCACGCTCAAAGCCATACGCCGTCGCGGCAGGGTGCAGGAGACCGTTCCGGTTCATGCGCCACAGGGCGGCGTGGTGCAGCATCTTAAAGTGGAGCCGGGCATGTATATCCGCCCGGTCGATGAGGTGATGCAGATCGCTGATCTGTCCCGTGTCTGGGTGATGGCGGCGGTCTATCCGCAGCAGCAGCAGTGGATCGCCCTGAACAAGTCGGTGGAGGTGCGTGTGCCCGGCGTGCCGGACCGCTACTGGGAAGGTTTCATTGAGCAGATCTATCCGGATGTGGATCCGAAGACACGCACGCTCAGAGTGCGTGCCACGCTGGATAACCGTGATGGTGTGCTGAAGCTGGGCATGCCGGTACAGGCGGTCATCTACGGTGGGCCGAAGCGCAATGTGCTGGCAGTGCCGGAATCCGCACTTATCCAGCTACCGGATGAGATCCGCGTGGTGAAGGTGATGCAGGATGGCAGCTTCAAACCGGTTCCGGTAGTGGTGGGCATGCGCACGAAAGGCCTGGCCGAGATCCTCTCCGGTCTGGAAGAGGGTGATCGCATTGTCACCTCCGGCCAGTTCCTCATCGACAGTGAAAGCCAGCTGCAGGCCAACCTGAACAAGCTGGCCAACCCCCATGCCGGTCATGGGAAAGGGGGTGAATGATGATCCGGGCCATCATTGATTTTTCCCTGAAGAATCGGGTGCTGATCCTGATTCTGGCGGTGCTGCTGGCTGCATGGGGCTGGCGCGCCATGGAAAAGACACCACTGGACGCCATACCGGATCTGTCCGATGTTCAGGTGATCATCAAGACCAGTTATCCCGGGCAGGCGCCACAGGTGGTGGAGGATCAGGTCACCTATCCCATCGCCAGCGTGATGATGTCGGTGCCGGGTGCCAAGGTGGTGCGGGGTTATTCCTTCTTCGGCGACAGCTATGTGTATGTCATCTTCGAGGACGGCACTGACCTCTACTGGGCCCGTTCCCGGGTGCTGGAATATCTCAATCAGGTGCAGGCGCAACTGCCGCCCGGGGTCACACCCACGCTGGGGCCGGATGCGTCCGGGGTGGGCTGGGTGTTCGAGTATGCGCTGGTGGACCGCAGTCACAGGCATGATCTGGCCGATCTGCGCACCTTGCAGGACTGGTTTCTGAAGTATGAGCTGCAGGCCATCCCGGGCGTGTCGGAGGTGGCCACCGTTGGCGGCATGGTGAAGCAGTATCAGGTGGTGGTGGATCCGGTGCGCCTGCAGGCCTACAACCTGCCATTGAGCAAGGTGGCCAGGGCGATCCGTGAGGCCAGCCGGGAGACGGGTGCGTCGGTTATCGAGCTGGGTGAGGCGGAATATGCCGTGCGCATGAAAGGCTATGTCACCGATGTGGCCCAGCTGCGCAAGGCCGTGGTGGCGGTGGACGCGAAAACCCAGCTGCCCATCCGTCTGGAAGATGTGGCCGAGGTGCGGCTGGGGCCGCAGATGCGCCGTGGCATTGCCGAGCTGAATGGTGAGGGCGAGGTGGTCGGCGGCATCGTCATCATGCGTGATGGCGAAAACGCGCTGGATGTGATCAACCGCGTCAAGCAGCGCATTGCCCAGCTGAAAAAAAGTCTGCCCGAAGGGGTGGAGATCGTCACCACCTATGACCGTTCGGCCCTGATCAAGCGGGCGGTCAATACGCTGCGCGACAAGCTGATTGAGGAGATGATCGTGGTCGCGCTGGTGAGCCTGCTGTTTCTGTTCCACATGCGCTCGGCGCTGGTGGCGGTCATTGCGCTGCCGCTGGGGATTCTGGGCAGCTTCATCATCATGCGCGAACTGGGCATCAGCGCCAACATCATGAGCCTGGGCGGCATTGCCATCGCCATTGGCGCCATGGTGGATGCAGCCATCGTCATGATCGAAAACGCCCATAAGCACTTGGAGCATTATGAAAAGGAACACGGGCACCGGCCCAGAGGCGCGGAACACTGGCGCGTCATTCGCGAGGCGTCCATTCAGGTGGGGCCGGCGCTGTTCGTGTCGCTTTTGATCATCACGCTCAGCTTTCTGCCGGTGTTCGCACTGGAGGGGCAGGAAGGCCGCCTGTTCAGCCCGCTGGCCTATACCAAGACTTTCGCCATGGCGGTGGCAGCGGGCCTGTCCATCACGCTGGTGCCTGTGCTGATGGGCTACTGGATCCGCGGGCGCATCGTCTCCGAAGCGCGCAATCCGCTCAATCGGCTGCTGGTGTGGTTCTACCGCCCGTTCATCAATGGTGTGCTGCGCTGGCCGCTGCTGACACTGGCGCTGATGCTGGTGCTGGTGGCATCCGTCATCTACCCGTGGCAGAAGCTGGGTACGGAATTCATGCCGGCGCTGGAAGAGGGTGATCTGCTCTACATGCCCACCACGCTGCCGGGCGTGTCCATCGCCGAGGCGAGGCGCATCCTGCAGACCACCGATGCGCTGATCAAAACCTTTCCGGAGGTCAAAAGCGTCTTCGGCAAGGTGGGCCGGGCGGAGACGGCTACCGATCCTGCGCCACTGACCATGATCGAGACCACCATCCAGCTCAAGCCGCGGGATCAGTGGCGGCCCGGCATGACGCTGGACAGGCTGATCACCGAGCTGGATCAGAAGGTGCGCCTGCCGGGACTGACCAATGCCTGGGTGCAGCCGATCCGCACCCGTATCGACATGCAGTCCACGGGCATCAAGACGCCCATCGGCATCAAGGTCACAGGTGAAGACCTGGCCACCATCCAGAAGATCGGTACCGATCTGGAACGGGTGCTGGGCAAGCTGCCCGGGGTACGCTCGGTCTTTTCCGAGCGGGTCTCCGGGGGGCGCTACATCGAGATTCTGCCCGACCGGGATGCTGCAGCCCGCTATGGCCTGAACATGGGGCAGCTGGCTGAGATCATTGCCTCCGCCGTGGGAGGCAGGAACCTGGCTCAGACCATTGAGGGGCGGGAGCGCTATCCGATCAACCTGCGCTACCCGCGGCAGTGGCGCAACAGTGTGGAGGCGCTGAAGAGCCTGCCCATTGTCACGCCCTCCGGCGCCCAGATCCCACTGGGTGAAGTGGCCGAGGTGAAGATCACCTTGGGCCCGCCCATGATCAAATCGGAAAACGCACGCCTGACCGGCTGGACCTTCGTGGATCTGGAGCCGGGCGTGGATCTGGCCGCCTTCGTGCGCCAGGGGCAGCAGGCCGTGGCGGACAACATGAAACTGCCGCCCGGCTACAGTCTCAGCTGGACGGGGCAGTATGAGTACATGCTGCGGGCGCAGGCCAAACTGCAGCAGATCGTACCGGTCACCCTGCTGGTGATCTTCATTCTGCTCTATCTGGTGTTCCATTCGGTGCGGGATGCGCTGCTGGTGATGCTGCTGATGCCCTTTGCGCTGGTGGGCAGCCTGTGGCTGATCGAACTTCTGGACTACCGCCTCTCCGTGGCCGTGGGCGTGGGCATGATCGCCCTGGCTGGCGTGGCGGCGGAGTTCGGCGTGGTGGTGCTGCTCTATGTCCGCGAGGCCATTGCGGCAGCCCGGGAAGCCGGACGGTTAAACACCCTGGCCGAACTGCGTCAGGCCATTGTGGCCGGTACCGTGCAGCGGGTACGCCCCATGGCCATGACGGTGAGCGTGGTCATCGTGGGGCTTTTGCCCATCATGTGGTCGGATGGTACCGGCGCAGATGTGATGAAGCGCATCGCCGCGCCCATGATCGGCGGCATGGTCACCGCGCCAATAGCGGCCATGCTGCTGCTGCCGGCATTGGTCTATCTGCTCATGCGCCGTGAGATCAGACAGAAGGAGTCCGAAAATGTTTAAGCGAATGATCATGCTGATCGTGGTGGGCTGGCTGGGTCAGACGCAGGCGGCTGACCTGAACGCCCTGATACAGCGTGCCGCCAACGCCCATCCCCAACTGGAGGCGGCCGAGGCGGCCATCGAGGCGGCGCAGGCGAAGCGGCGGGAAGCAGAAGCCGCCTTCAAGCCCGAGGTGCGTTTTCAGGCGGAGCAGAGCTACGCCTGGATGAAGACCGACTTTGCCCGGTCCAGCCTGCTTCTTAGAGGCGACTGGACACTGTGGCAGCCGGCAAAAAGCGCGGCGGTGCGTGCAGCCGGGGCGCAGGCACAGGTGGCTGAGCAGCGCCGTCAGCTGCTGCTGTTGCAGCTGGAGTGGGAGCTGGTGCAGGCATGGAGCGCCTGGCAGCAGGCCGCCGTGCGGCTGGATGCGCTGCGCCGCAAGGAGAAGGTGCTGGCCGACCTGCTGGGCCAGATGGAGCAGGGCTACGGCGCCGGACGGGGCATGCTCAGCCGGGTGCTGGTGATCAAACGCCGTCTGGCGGACAACCGCGCCATGCAGGCCACGTTGAAGATGCAGCAGGCGCGCCAGCAGGCGGTGATCGAGGCCCTGACTGATGAAACGGTCACCCTTGAGCCTGCAGATGCGCCGCAGCTGAAAGGGCTTCGCCCGCTCAAGCAGCCGGACTGGCGGCAGACCTCTTTTCTGCGTCTGATCGACGCGCAGATTGACGCCATGCAGGCACAGCGGCAGCAGGCCCGCGACCAGTACAAGGGGCGGCTGGCCGTCTTTGCCCTTGGGGTGCGCAACGACAGCGGCGGGCGTTTCTATGACGACATGGAAGGCGTGCGCGTCGGCGTGCAGTATGCCGTGCCCCTCTACACTGGTGGCCGACTGGAGGCCCGCGCCGACAGCCTTCGTGCCGACATGCGTCGCCTGATGCAGCAGCGCCATGCCCAGCTGCTCAAACTGAAACAGGCGTGGCAGCAGGCCCGGGCGGTGCTGGATCAGGCAGGCCCGCGGGATCAGGCACTGGCCGAGCGGCAGAAGGCGTCCGAGGAAGATGAAGAGGCCCGCCGCCTGCTGCTGGGCAGCGGCCAGCTCAGTATCCAGACCGTGCTGGAAAGCGCTCTGGCGCGCATTGATGCCGAGCAGGACCGTCTGCTCAACCGCTGGCAGGCATGGCAGGCCATGCAGCAGCAGCGCTATCTGCGTGCAGAGCTCAAACCCTAGACCATCCTCCTGCCCATGGAGCGTTTATCGGGGCCTTCGGGCCCCTTTTTTGGTTCCAGGGGCGGGAAAAACGGCCACCTGCCGGCGCCGCGAGCAATCGACTCCGTAAAAATAGGTTCTTCGCAGATTTCCGGGGATATTGACCTTCGGGATGCTGTTGCCTACCGTTGAGCAGACCTTCCACAGACCCTCAACGGAGCGCAGACATGTTCGACAAAGACACCATCACCCAACTGGGCGGCTGGACAGGCTATCGTGTCAGCGAACTGGACTACCGTCCCGGAGAAGGCAGCATGGGGCGCGGTAAACTCATCATCCGCCTTGAACCTGCCAGCAAGGCCATGCGCTGCAGCCGCTGCGGTCACATCTCCCACACACTGCACGAGACCACCCTGCGCCGCATCCGCGACCTGCCCATTCTCGACTGGGACGTCGAACTGATCGTTCCCCGCAGGCGTCTGTGGTGCGAACACTGCAACGGCCCCCACCTGGAAGAACTCGACTGGCTGGGCGCCCACCGCAGAGTCACCCGCAGACTGGAACAGGCCATCGGGCGTCTGGCCCGCATGATGCCCATCAAACAGGTCGCCGCCTTCTATGACATCGGCTGGCACACCGTCAAAGCCATCGACAAGTACATGCTCAATCAACAACTGCCAGATATCGACTGGCACAACATCCACTATCTCGGCATGGACGAGTTTGCCCTGCACAAGGGACAGCGCTATGCCACCATCATTGTCGAGCCTGTGCGCCGTCAGGTACTGTGGGTGGGAGAAGGCAACAGCAGAAAGACCGTGCGCCGCTTCTTCGAGTCGCTTGATCCTGAACACAGAGCCCGTATCAGGGCGGTGGTCATGGACATGAACGCCGCCTTCGATCTGGAGGTGAGAGCGCACTGCCCGAATGCAGAGGTGGTCTATGACCTGTTCCATGTGGCAGCCAAGTATGGTCGGGAGGTGATCGACCGGGTGCGGATAGACGAGGCCAACCGTCTGCGCCATGACAGACAGGCGCGCAGAGTGGTCAAGTCGGCACGCTGGCTGCTGTTGCGCAATCGGGAGAATCTCTCACACCCTGCCCAGCAGGCGCGGCTGGATGAGTTGCTCTCGGCCAATGAAACTCTGATGGCTGCCTATGTGCTCAAGGAGGATCTGAAGCAGCTGTGGCGGTTTACGGATGAGCATCAGGCCCGGTTGCACTGGGCAGGCTGGTACAGGCGTGCCATGGAAAGCGGCATAGAGCCCTTGATGCGTTTTGCCAGAAGGCTTGTGCCTTATGTTGAGGGAATCATTGCCCACTGTCGCCATCCGCTGCATACGAGTGTGCTGGAGGGGATCAACAACAAGATCAAGGTGATCAAGCGCATGGCTTATGGCTTCCGGGATATGGAGTACTTCTTCCTGAAGATTCGGGCTGCTTTCCCCGGAAATCTACGATGAACC
>JALVTA010000208.1 GCA_027036095.1 Thiotrichales bacterium
CCATCGCCGACAAGCTGGCGGTGGGGGCGGCGCTGGTGATGGTGGCGGCGGAATATCAGAATCTGTGGGTGACGCTCTCGGCCATCGTCATCATCACCCGCGAGCTGGCCGTCTCCGGCCTCAGGGAATGGATGGCGGAGCATCAGCTGCGCGAGGTGGTGGCCGTCTCCAGACTGGGCAAATGGAAGACGGCCATCCAGCTGACGGCGCTGGTGTGGCTCATCTACGGCGGCACGTTGTGGGGCATCAACTGGGGCGCGCTGGGCTTTCCGGCGCTCTACCTGGCCGCGGTGCTGACGCTGATCACCTGGGTGGAGTATTTCCGTGCCGCCTGGCCGGCGCTGCGTGAGACGCTCAGATAGGCTCGATCGGCTATAATGGCCGCCGCCTGCCCGGGTGGCGAAACTGGTAGACGCAAGGGACTTAAAATCCCTCGGACCTTGCGGTCCGTGCGGGTTCGATTCCCGCCCCGGGCACCAGTTCCGGCGTCCCCCAAATAACCCTTTTCCCGCCTCATTGAAAATTTTTGGGTTTCCGGCCTGCCGCAATCCTCATAAAAAGTGCTATCATTTGTCATTATTTCCTTTAATTGCTGATATGGAGTGACACTATGGGCAAGGTCGGACTGTTCTACGGCACGGATACCGGCAACACCGAGCGTGTGGCCGAAATGATCAAGGAGAAGCTGGAAGAGAAGATCGGCGAAGGCCAGGTGGACGTCTATGACGTGGCCAGCGCCAGCCCGGAAGATTTCGAACCTTACAAGTACATCATTCTTGGTCAGCCCACATGGTATTACGGCGAGCTGCAGAGCAGCTGGGACGAGTTCTGGGATGACTTCAAGAAGATCGACTTCACCGGCAAGAAGGTGGCCTGCTTCGGTCTGGGCGACCAGGCGGACTATTCCGAATACTTCCTCGACGCCATGGGCATGATGCACGATGTGGCGGTGGAAAATGGCGCCGAGCCGGTTGGCTACTGGCCGACGGACGGCTATGAGTTTGACTCTTCCAAGGCGGCCACCGAAGATGGTCAGTTCTTCGTGGGCTTGGCCATCGATGAGGATCAGCAGCCGGAGCTGACCGAAGAGCGCGTCAGCCAGTGGGTGGATCAGATCGTTGAGGAGATGGGCCTGGCCTGATCCCGGTCTCCCGGTCTGTTCCCGCCAATGAAAAAGCCGCGGCAGTGACCGCGGCTTTTTCGTATGGGGCTGTGGTGTGCTCAGCCCATGTACTGGTTCTGGATGAAGCGGGTCATTTCGATGAATCGGGCGTTCATCTCCTTCTGCAGCCGGTGGCCATTGCGGATGATGGCGCGCATGATGTGATAGCAGGTCATCGGCGAGCGCTCCACCAGTTCTTCGAACTCATCACGGTTGATGACCAGCACTTCGGTGGGCTTGAGGGCACGGGCGCTCAGGGTGTGGGGGTTGCCGTCCACGAAGCTCATCTCGCCCACCATGGCGCCTTCCTTGAGGGTGGCGATCTCTTCCCAGCGATCGCCTTTCTGATGCCCGACGCTGATCTTGCCGCTGGCGATGACATACAGGTTGTTGTCCTGTGTGTCGGCCTCGTACAGCAGCTCGTCAGCCGCCAGCCTGCGGTGGCGCGTGATGGTGGCCAGCAGCTGTGCTTCCTGCTCGGACAGATCCTGTCCCAGCACGGAGTTTCTGATCAGTTCGGCATCGGCTTGCATGCCCATTTTGCTTCTCCTTCAACGGTAGGTTTCAACGGGGAAAAAGGTATCCAGCCACCAGCCCATGGCGATGATGAACAGGAACGCCAGAATGGAGACTACGATGATTGCCAGGGCGATCTTGTTGTCGAAGAACTTTTCCTTCCACTCCCTGTGCAGGATGATCGGCTTCATGAACCACAGGAAGAAGATCAGCGAGGCGATGGCCAGCAGGGTGATGCCCCAGTCGAGCCAGCGGGGCAGCTCTTCATTCAGCATGGTCGCTCTCCACGGCGTGATGGAAATGAATCAGCAGCCGGTGGTAGATGTCGGTCAGGGTGGTAAGGTCATCCACGCCCACATGCTCGTCCACCTTGTGGATGGTGGCGTTGAGCGGGCCCAGTTCGATGACCTGTGCGCCGGTGCGGGCGATGAAGCGTCCGTCCGAGGTGCCGCCGCCGGTGGAGAAGGCGGGCGCGTGGCCGGTGATATCTTCGATGGCCCGTGCCGTCAGCCGGGTCAGCAGGCTGTCCCGTTCCGTCAGGAAGGGCAGGCCGGAAAGCGACCAGTCCAGATCGTATTTCAGTCCGTGGCGGTCCAGAATGGCGTGCACCTTCTCCTGCAGGCCTTCAGGTGTCTGTTCGGTTGAGAAACGGAAGTTGAACTCCACCGTCAGATGGCCGGGAATGACGTTGGTGGCGCCGGTACCGGCGCTGATGTTGGAGATCTGGAAGGAGGTGGGCGGAAAATCGTCATTGCCCGCGTCCCATTCGGTTTCGGTCAGTTCCAGCAGCGCCGGGGCGAAGGTGTGTACGGGGTTCTCCGCCAGATGGGGATAGGCGATGTGTCCCTGCACGCCATGCACCGTCAGGCTGCCCGACAGGCTGCCACGACGGCCGTTCTTGATCTCGTCTCCCACGCGGCGCACGCTGGAGGGCTCGCCAACCAGACAGTATTCGAACCGCTCGTTCCGCTCGGCCAGCCGTGCCAGCACTGCGGCGGTGCCATGGACGGCGGGGCCTTCCTCATCCGAGGTGATGAGATAGCCCAGACTCAGCGGCGTGTGCGGATATTCGGTCAGAAAGCGGGCGGTGGCGGCCACAAAGCAGGCGATGCTGCCCTTCATGTCCGCCGCGCCGCGTCCGTAGAGCCGCCCGTCTTCGATAACCGCATCAAAGGGCGGGTGGCGCCAGTCTTCCAGCGGGCCGGTGGGTACCACATCGGTATGGCCGGCGAACACCAGCATGGGTCCGCTGCGGCGGCGCGTGGCCCACAGGTTAGTCACCTCCTCAATGGGCATGCGCTCGCAGGTGAAGTCCAGCTCCTCCAGATGGCTGGCCAGAAGTTCCTGGCAGCCCCGGTCCTCCGGGGTGATGGAGGGAATGCGGATCAGATGCTGTGCCAGCTTGACCGGGTCGATCATGTCAGTGCCGCCTCCCATTGGTCGGGGTCAAAGCCCACCAGCAGCCGGTCGCCGCAGACGAGCACGGGCCGGCGGATCAGCGTGGGGTGCTGTGCCAGCAGGGTCAGGTCACCACTGAGGATGGCCGCACGATCCGCTTCACTCAGCTGGCGCCAGGTGGTGCTGCGCCGGTTGACCAGTTCGGCCAGGTCAACCCGTTCGAGCCAGTGGCGCAGCAGCGCCTCGTCCACGCCGTCCTGACGCAGGTCATGGAAGCGGAAGGGCACGCCTTTCTGCTCAAGCCACCTGCGCGCGGCGCGTACCTTGTCGCAGTTGGGAATGCCGTAGAGGATGCAGTCAGACACTGCGCAACAGCTCGTTGATGCCCACCTTGCTCAGGGTCTTGGCGTCCACCTTCTTGACGATGACGGCGCAGTAGAGGCTGTAGCTGCCGTCCTTGGAAGGCAGGGAGCCGGAGACCACCACGGAGCCGGCAGGCACACGGCCATAGTGGATCTCGCCGGTCTCGCGGTCGTAGATGCGGGTGGACTGGCCGATGTAGACGCCCATGGAGATGACGGAGCCTTCTTCGACGATGACGCCTTCGACAATCTCGGAACGGGCACCGATGAAGCAGTTGTCCTCGATGATCGTAGGCGCGGCCTGCAGCGGCTCCAGCACACCGCCGATGCCCACACCGCCGGAGAGGTGCACGTTCTTGCCGATCTGGGCGCAGGAGCCGACGGTGGCCCAGGTGTCCACCATGGTGCCTTCGTCCACATAGGCGCCGATGTTGACGTAGGAGGGCATCAGCACCGCGCCTCTGGCGATGTAGCTACCCTTGCGCGCCATGGCTGGCGGCACCACGCGGATGCCGGCGTTGCGGAAGTCTTCATCCGTCCAGTCCGCAAACTTGGAAGGTACCTTGTCGAAATAGCGGGTGTCGGGTGCCTCGATCACCTCGTTATCCTTGAGGCGGAAGGAGAGCAGCACCGCCTTTTTCAGCCACTCGTTCACCTTCCACTGGCCGACGCCCTCACGCTCGGCCACCCGCAGGGTGCCATTGTCCAGCAGGTTGATGGCTTCATCCACCGCCTCGCGCACTTCGGCGGGCGCATTGGCGGGGGTGTATTCGGCGCGGTTCTCGAATGCCTGTTCGATGACGGACTGGAGATCCTGATACATGCGGTGTTCCTTCTGAAAATTGGCAAAATCGCTTTATTATAGCGCTCTCTGACCGCAGTCGAGGAGAGGGCGATGATCGGACTTGACCATGTGAGCGTCATCGTGGGTGATGCCGAACGGGCGCGGGACTTCTATCAGCGGATTCTGGGCGTAGGGTTGCAGGAACGGCCTAAT
>JALVTA010000209.1 GCA_027036095.1 Thiotrichales bacterium
CCCAGCCCCAGCGCGGCGTTGATGAACACCACATCCCGAAAGCCGGTCTCCGTATCCAGCGAGAACATCACCCCGCTGGCGCCCACATCGGAGCGCACCATCTTCATCACGGTGACGGCATTCCAGGTGGTGAAATGGCTGATGCCCTTGTCGATACGGTAGTGAATGGCCCGGTCGGTGAACAGGGAGGCCAGGCAGCGCCGGTAGGCGTCCAGCAGCGCCGCCTCACCGCGAATGTTGAGATAGGTGTCATGCTGCCCGGCGAAGGAAGCGCCGGGCGAATCCTCCGCCGTGGCGGAGCTGCGCACCGCGAGCGACAGGGTGTCGCCATACTCCTCGCGCAGTTTTGCGTAGCCGGTGAGAATCTCATCCCGGATCTCATCGGGCAGTTCCAGCGACAGAATCAGTTCCCGTGCGGCCTGCCCCCGCTGCTGCAGCTGGGCCACATCATCGGGATCGAGATCATCCAGCAGGGCATGCAGCCTGTCCCAGGCACCATGCACATCCAGCAGGTGACGGTAGGCCGTAGCGGTGACGGCAAAGCCGTTGGGCACCCGCACGCCCAGCGGGGTCAGCGCCCGGTACATCTCCCCCAGATTGGCGTTCTTGCCCCCCACTTCCAGCACATCCTGCGCGCCGATCTCGGCGAACCACTTGATGAATTTCATAGCACGTCAACCCCCTTCTTACGGCGGTAGTAGCGCACCACCGCCACCTTGACCGCGTCATTGAAGATGAACCACACCAGCGCATAGGCCCAGATGATGCCCGCCCACTGCCAGCCGATGGGCGTGATCAGCCCGAAGCCATAGACGGCAATGACCGTGCCGATCAGTGCGGTGATCTGGGAGGTCCAGAACAGCTTGGCCGACGGCCACGGCCGTTTGAAGAACCAGGTGTCGATGCGGGTGTTGAAGATGGTGTTGTGTCCCGCCACCACCAGTTTGGTGAAGAACAGCGTCTGGATGAATTCGTGTGGCAGGTTGAACCAGGTCATCACGATCCAGAACAGCGTAAAGGACGAGGCCACACCCGCAAGCCCCAGCCAGCTGGAAAGCACCAGCATTTCGTGCATGTCCCAGCGCACCGGCCGCTGCGGGTGGCGGGTGTTGTCGGTGGCGATCATCAGAATCGGCAGGTCGTTGAGCAGCGCCAGCAGGATGATCATGATCGCCGTGACGGGATAGAACTGGAATATGGTGATCGCCAGCGTCATGAAGAAGATGATGCGCAGCGTCTCGGCGATGCGGTAGATGGTGTAGCTTTTCATGCGCTCGAAGGTGACCCGCGCCACATCGATCGCCTCCACGATCACCTTCAGCCCCGGCTGGGTGAGCACGATGTCCGCCGCCGCCCGCGCCGCGTCGGTGGCGCCTTCCACCGCAATGCCGCAGTCGGCCTTCTTCAGCGCCGGGGCGTCATTGACCCCGTCTCCGGTCATGCCGACGATGTGATCCGCCTTCTGCAGCTCATCGACGATGAAATACTTGTCCTCCGGGAACACCTGCGCGAAGCCGTCCGCCTGCTCGATCAGGCGGATGATCTCCGACTCGTGCCGCCTGACCGAGCCGCTCGGCAGCGGCCGCTGGTGCAATTCGTCCTTGACCGTCTCCACGATCTGACGGGTCAGGCGCCGGATCTCTTCCTCGCTGCGCGCGCCACCCAGCACCTTGACGAAGGCTTCGGAGAGCACCTCCGCCAGCACCAGATACTCTTCCATCGACTGGCCGCGCAGCTCGCGCACATCAAGGATGTTGTCGCCGATGTCCAGCATGCGGGCAATATGGCGGGCCACCGCCAGGTTGTCGCCGGTGACCATCTTGACCGTCACCCCCTGCGCCTTGGCCTGCTGGACCGCCTCGCGGGAATCCTCCCGCGGCGGGTCGAACAGCGGGATCAGGCCGATGAGGTCGAAGCGGTCGCTCTTCTCCCGCCTCACCGCCACGCCCAGGGTGCGGTAGCCGTCGGCAGCCAGCGCATCAATGGCCGCCTGCACCTGCTCCCGCTTCTCCAGCGGCAGCTCGCACAGGCCCAGCACCACCTGCGGCGCCCCCTTGACCACCGTGAGCGTTTCGCCGTCGAGCACCACCCGCGCCTCGGTGCGCTTGCGCACCGGGTCAAAGGGAATGAAGCTTTCCACCTGCGCCCCATTGAGCTTTTCCATCAGCCCATGGGCCGCCACCCACTCAAAGATGGGCTGTTCGATGGGGTCATTGTTTTCCCGCCGACTGGCGAGCGCGGCCATGAGGAACAGTTCCTCCGCCGTGTGCTCGCCATACAGCCACGGCTCGGCCAGGGTCATGCGGTTCTGGGTCAGGGTGCCGGTCTTGTCGGAGCAGAGCACATCCATGCCTGCCAGCTCCTCGATGGCCGCCAGCCGGCTGACGATGGCCTGCCGCCGCGCCAGCGCCATCGCCCCCACCGCCATGGTGACCGTCAGCACCGCCGGCATGGCCACCGGAATGGCCGACACCGTCAGCACCAGCGAGAAGATGAGCAGCTCGATGGGCGACTCGTGCCGCCACAGCCCCACCGCCACGATGACGGCCACCATCACCAGCGTGATGGCGATGAGGAAGTTGCCCACCCGAATGACCATGCGCTGGAAGTGGCTGCGCTCTTCCCGCTCCGCGCGGGCCACCAGCCTGACCGTCTTGCCGAAGAAGGTGCTAGTGCCGGTGGCCGTCACCTGCGCTACCATCTCCCCCTGCTTGATGATGCTGTTGGCATACACCTCCTCTCCGGCGCGTTTCTGCACCGGCAGGGATTCCCCCGTCAGCGCCGACTGATCCACCAGCAGATAGTCGCCATCCAGAAGTTTCGCGTCCGCCGGCACAATGTCACCGATGCGCAGGCGGATCACATCCCCCGGCACCAGCTCCCGCGCCGGAACCGTCTGCCACTGGCCGTCCCGGCAGACGATGGCCGTGCGTGCCAGTTTCTTCTTCAATGCCGCCACCGCGCTCAGCGCCTTGGATTCCTGATAGAAATCCACAATGGCGTTGACCAGCAGCAGAATCATGATGATGGTGAAATCCTCCCAGCGCTGCACCGCCGCGGAAAGAATGGCCGCCACCTCAATCATCCACGGAATCGGCCCCCAGAAGCGCTTGAGCAGCCGCAGCCAGCCGGGCACGCTCTTTTCGCGGATCTCGTTGGTCCCCACCTCCTCCAGCTTGCGCTGTGCCGTCTCACTATCCAGACAGGGGTAGACGCGTTCGGTCTTCTCCATGCATCGCACTCCGGATTTTTTTACGAGTTTAACGCCACAACCGTGCCTTGCGGCAAAAATGAGGCGATAATTGATCCGCCGCAAGCACGCGCCTGGCGCGGCAGACCGGCACCCGGCAAAATCAGGGGAGACCCCGTTGGAATTCGACTGGATCGGCTGGCTCAACGCCCACCACGGCTCAAGCTTCTATGTGGCACTGGCCATAGTGGTGGCGGTGGAAAACCTGCCGGTGATCGGCACGCTCATTCTGGTGCAGCCGCTGCTGGCCTTTCTCGGCTACAGCGCCCACCAGAGTCAGCTGTCCTTCATCGGCGTCTGGCTGAGCGCAGCTGCAGGCTCGGCACTGGCCGACCAGATCGGCTATCTGATCGGCCGACAGATCGGCACGCCGGCAAGAAGCTGGCCGCAACGCCGCCTCCACCTGCGGGACGAAAGCATGGAGGCTCTGCAACGGCAGCTGCACCGCTATCTGGCGCTGGCGCTGCTGGTGGCCAAGTTCAACCCCGTCAGCCGCACCGCCGCACCGCCCATGGCCGGCATCAGCGGCATCCGCTGGGCACCCTTCACGCTGCGCAGCCTTGTCGCATCCCTCCTCTGGGCCGGCTTCTGGGTCGGTGCCGGCTATGCATTGACCCATGGCTACCTGGTGCTGAATATCCCGCAGCTCTGACGAGCTGGTTCAGAGGCCTACACATGTTATACTCACTTCATGGAATTCGAGTGGGACGAGGAAAAAAGCGAACGCTGTTTTCGGGAACGGGGCTTTGACTTCCTCTACGCAGCCCGCATCTTCTTTGATCCCCACCGTGTAGAAGAACCGGATGCTCGATACGAATATGGCGAGCAGCGGTTTCGGGTGTATGGCTGTATCGAGGGCCGCCTGTTTGTTGTGGTATATACACCTCGTGGACAAACGATTCGCATCATTTCCGCACGCAAAGCCAACCGACGAGAGGTTCGAAAATATGGAAAAGACTGTTCGCATCAGACTTGAAGGCAATCAGCCGGTCGGACGCATCGACACCAGACGGGTGGACGCCACGACGGAAGCCGATCTTGCCCGGCAGATGTTGGAGGACGAGCGCGAAGCCCGTGAGGAGGCCGCTCGCTATGCCCGACAGGTGC
>JALVTA010000210.1 GCA_027036095.1 Thiotrichales bacterium
GATCACCTTCCGGGCGGCCTCGTCTTCCACGATGGCCGCCAGTGCCGCCAGCAGATCAGACCACTGCGCCAGGGCGTTGTTCGCCTTGGCGTGCTCAAAGGCCGCTTCCGCGTAGGGTCGAGCAATGGTCAATGTGTCTGCCATAGCGTTGATCCCTTAGATGGATTGTGCCAGGGTCTTGAGCAGCTGTTCGTGCGCTTTGGCGTCCACTTCCTTCTGCAGGATCTTCTCTGCTCCGGAGACCACCAGTTGGGCAACTTCCTTGCGGAGCTGCTCGCGCGCCTGCGCAATTTCCTGATCGATTTCAGCCTGTGCGGCCGCTTTGACCCGCTCGGCTTCTTCCTGCGCCTTGATCTTCGCGTCTTCCACGATCTCATTGGCGCGTTTTTCAGCCTGGGCAAGGATGGTCTGCGCCTGTTCCTTGGCGTCCTTGAGCTTTTCCTTGGCGCGCTGTTCGGCCAGTTCCAGCTCATGCTTGCCCTTTTCAGCAGCGGACAGCCCGTCGGCAATGCGTTTCTGCCGTTCGGCCATCAGCCTGGTCAGCGGACCCCACAGCACCTTGTTCACAAACCAAATCATCAGGATGAACGCTACGATTTGGATGAGAAGGGTCGCGTTAATGTTCACTGTGGTTACCTCGTCAATAGTGGTTCAAATGGGGCTTGGATCTCCCTTGATCAGGCACCCAGTGCAGCTTTCATCGCGCCCACGAACGGGTTGGCGAACAGGAACCACATTGCGAAAGCCAGAATGATGAAGGGGAAGGATTCCATCAGACCGGCGAAGATGAACATGTTGGTCATCAGCTGGGGACGCATTTCGGGCTGACGGGCGATGCCTTCCAGGGTCTTGGAACAGATCAGACCCCAGCCGATGGCGGAACCCAGACCAGCCGCAGCCAGAATCACGCCTACGCCGATAGCAGTCGCAGAGTAGATGTCAGCGATCATTGCAGCAGTTACTTCCATGGTTTTCACTCCTAAGTTTCAAAGTTAAAGTCAAAAAGCCTGAACATGCCTTTGGCGCCGGCGGGCGCCGCCAGCCTGTTGCGGGCGAACCCGCTTTTCATCCCAGTGCCGTTCCCGGCGTGGCGTGCCGCGGCACGCCCGAGACAAAGAGCCCTCAGTGCTCCTCGGTGTAGGCCATGCCCAGATAGACGATGGTCAGCACCATGAAGATGAAGGCCTGCAGCGTGATGACCAGCAGGTGGAACAGCAGCCACCCGAAGTCAAGCACGGCCTGCAGCGGTGCCCAGAACAAGGCAGCGGCACCCACTGCCAGCGTCCCGCCGATCAGCGCGATCAGCATGAACACCAGTTCCCCGGCAAACATGTTGCCGAACAGTCGCAGCGCGAGGGAAATCGGTTTGGCGATCTCTTCGATCAGCGTCATGATGACGTTGATCGGCGCCAGATAAGGGCCGAAGGGATGCGTCAGGAACATCTTGATGAAGCCTCCGATACCCTTGGCCTTGATGTTGAAGTAGAGAATCAGGCCGAAAACGGTGAAGGCCAGCGCCAGCGTGGTGTTCAGATCAGTAGTCGGCACCACGCGCAGGTGTTCGATACCCATGATACCGGCCAGCCAAGGCAGCAGGTCCACGGGAATGAGGTCCATGAAGTTCATCAGCCACACCCAGACGAAGATGGTCAGTGCCATGGGGCCGATGAAGGCGGGCGCATTGGGGAAGGCGTCCTTGATATTGGTCTGGACGAATTCCGCCAGCATTTCGAAAAAATTCTGCAGCCCGCTCGGTGCGCCGTCGGTTGCTGTCGCCATGGCCTTTTTGGCCACCCACAGAATGAAGACGCCCAGCAGAATGCTGAAGAAGATGGTATCGAGGTTGAACGTCCAGAACCCTTCACCCACATGCAGGTTGGTCAGGTGGTGCTGGATGTACTCGACGGTACTCATCTTGTTTTCGGTACTCAAGGTCCACTCTCCCTAGTCAGTCAAACGGCGCTTGCCGGACAGGTTGAACACGCTCGCCAGCTGCATGACCACGAAGGTCAGCACCATGGGCATCGGGTCCAGATCCAGCCACGCCAGCCCCAAACCAAAAAACACGGCAAGCAGAATGAATCTGATCGCCGCACTCATATACAAGACGGTCATGCCGGCCCTGGGGTCGTCCGCTGCGCGACGGTCCGCCAGGCGGAAACCCTGCCGCAGCATGAGGGCATTGGCCACACCCAGTCCCCAGCCATAGAGGGCGGGAAGGCCCTGCCCCATCACGCCAAAGCCGACGACGGCCAGCAGTCCGGCGCCCAGTTGCAGCGTCAGCGCCTTGCCTACCGCATTCATGACTGCGGGCCGTCCTGTTGTTCGTTCTTCTGCTGCGGGCCACCCAGCGCCCCATCGGCGCGGCGGGTAAGCTCGTGCACCTTCATCATGCCGCCGATCATGCCGAGTATGCCGCAGGCCAGCATGCCGAAGGGGCGGGTGCCCGCCAGCTCGTCAATCACATAGCCGACCAGAAAACCGGAGATGACCATGGCCGTAAACATGGTGCCGGCACCTACCAGCAGAAAGTTGGCGCCGCGGTTTTTCCGTTCCGGTGTCTGGTCCATGCAAAGGCTCGATGCAAATTCCGTTTATGATAACGACAGCCATATTTATCCGCAATACGAGATGGCGCGGAAACGGCGTATTAACAGGCCTGTCACAAGATGTTGTGGCACCGTACCCATGGAGCACTACAGCTCTATCGCCAGCAGCTGCAGCAGGCGGTCCAGTTCATCCGGCGAAGTGAAGCGGATCTCCACCCGTCCCTTGCCGCCTTTGCCGGTACGGATGGCCACCCGGGCGCCCAGTTTTTCCGCCAGCCGGTTTTCCAGCGCCACCAAATCCGGATCCTTCTCGTCCAGCTGCTCTTGTTCCGGCGGCTCCTGCGCCTTTCTGACCGCCTGCTCCATCTGGCGCACGCTCCAGCCCTGCTCGACCGCCTTGCGCCCCAGCGCCAGCGCCAGCGGCTCCGGCAGCGCCACCAGTGCCCGGGCGTGGCCCATGCTCAGCTGGCCGTCGTGCACCCAGGCCTGCACCTGCGCCGGCAGGTTGAGCAGGCGCAACAGGTTGCTTACCTGACTGCGCGACAGGCCCACCGCTTCGGCCAGTTGCTCGTGGGTCAGTGCGAATTCATCAATCAGGCGGGCCAGTCCCTGTGCCTGTTCGATGGGGTTGAGGTCTTCCCGCTGCAGGTTTTCGATCAGCGCCAGGGCCAGCGTCTGCTGGTCATCCGCCTGACGCACGATCACCGGCACCTCTTTCAGTCCGGCCTGCTGTGCCGCGCGCCAGCGTCGTTCGCCGGCGATGATCTCATAACCCGTCTCAACCGGGCGCACCACGATAGGCTGCACCACCCCCTGCGTGCGGATGGAATCCGCCAGCGTGTCCAGCGCCAGCTGGTCGAACTGTCGCCGCGGCTGGTAGCGTCCCGGCTGCAGTTGATCCACCGGCAGGGTTTCGATGCGCTGCGCGGTAGTGTGCAGGCTGGCGGCCTTTTCCTTGCCGGTCAGCAGACGGTCCAGTCCACGACCGCCCAGTCCCCGTTTTTTCCTTGCCATGACTCAGAGTCCCGTCTTGCGAATCAGTTCGTTGGCCAGCGCCAGATAGGCCATGGCGCCGGTGGAATTGGCATCGTAGTCCAGAATGGATTCCCCGTAGCTGGGCGCCTCGGCCAGACGCACATTGCGGGGAATGATGGTCTTAAACACCTGCATGCCGAAGTGGGCCACCAGCTCGCTGGAGACATCATTGGCCAGGTTGTTGCGCCGGTCATACATGGTGCGCAGCAGGCCGTCGATGGTCAGGCCCGGATTGAGCGTCTCCTGCACCGTGCGGATGGTGTCCATCAGCGCGGTGAGCCCTTCCAGCGCGAAGAACTCGCACTGCACCGGCACCACCACGCCATCGGCGGCCACCAGGGCGTTGACGGTGAGCATGTTGAGCGTGGGGGGGCAGTCGATGACGATGGCGTCATAGGCCGCCCGCAGCGGGTCGAGCACCTCGCGCAGTCGCAGCGGCCCGCGTTCATGCTCCAGCAGGTCGGCCTCGGCGGCGGTCAGATCCCCATTGGCCGGCAGCAGGTCCACCCCGGCGGCCTCAATGTACTGCCGCACCGCCTCAAGCGGCGCTTCATCCAGCAGCAGATCATAGACGGTATGGGTCAGGGTGTCCTTGTCCACACCCAGCGAGACGGTGGCGTTGCCCTGCGGATCCAGATCCGCCAGTAGGACGCGCTTGCCCAGCCGCGCCAGGGCTGCGGCCAGATTGACCGCCGTGGTGGTCTTGCCCACTCCCCCTTTCTGATTGGCCACCG
>JALVTA010000211.1 GCA_027036095.1 Thiotrichales bacterium
TGCCTACGCCGTCCAGGGTGAACAGCTCCTTGAGCAGGGCGCCTTCGGCGAAGGCGTCCAGCAGGTGAATGCGGCGCACGTTGCCGCTGATCTCCGCCAGCCGGGGCAGCAGCCAGTGGCGGTGCTGCAGCTGCTGGAGGGTGCGCGCATTGAGCTGGCGCGGCAGCTCGGGCAGGTCGTTTTCGGGCAGCAGCAGAATGAGCTTGTCCGCCTGCAGGGCGCTGGCTACGGCGCAGGCCTGTTCCAGCGCGTTGAGATTGAAAAGCTCGCCGGTGAAGGAAGGAGTGACCGCCGTCAGCAGCGGGATCTGCCCCTGCGCCAGCGCCGCTTCAAGTGCTTCCACTTGCACCTTGCGTACCCGACCGGTGTGCTGGTAGTCGATGCCCTGCAGCACGCCCCGGGGCTGGGCGATGACCCAGTTGCCCAGCGCGATCACCGGTGGCAGGCTGCGGCCCTCCTGGCTTTCCGTGCGGCAGGAGACCAGCGCCTGCAGCCGGCTGGCCAGGCGGCCGGTTTCCCCGGCCAGATGGGGCAGGGCGGAGGCGGGCGTGATGCGCTGCTGCCCGGAAAAGAGCACAGGCTCGCCGGCGGCTTCCAGCACCCGGTCGAACTGGTGACGCAGGCCGGTGGCCAGAATCAGGCGCAGCCCGAGGCTGTGCAGCAGCATCAGGTCCTGCAGGGTGCGGCGCAGCATCGCCTCGTCGTCGATCAGCTCGCTGGGTAGATAGACCACGCAGGTCCTGCCCCGGTGGCCGAGGATGTAGGGGGAGGCCTGACGCAGCGCCTGAATGAAAGGGTCCTGATTCTGCATGGGTCCGGGCTTTGTGCGAAAATGAAACAATTATATATGGATTGTCTGAAAGGAGACTGTCATGCCCGAATATCGCTCGCGCACTTCCACCCATGGACGCAACATGGCCGGCGCCCGCGCCCTGTGGCGCGCCACCGGCGTGAAAGGCGAGGACTTCGGCAAGCCGATCATCGCGATTGCCAACTCCTTCACCCAGTTCGTCCCCGGCCATGTGCACCTGAAGGACATGGGCCAGCTGGTGGCGCGGGTGATCGAGCAGGCGGGCGGCATCGCCAAGGAGTTCAACACCATCGCGGTGGATGACGGCATCGCCATGGGGCATGACGGCATGCTCTATTCCCTGCCATCGCGGGAGCTGATCGCTGACTCGGTGGAGTACATGGTCAACGCCCACTGCGCCGATGCGCTGGTGTGCATCTCCAACTGTGACAAGATCACCCCGGGCATGCTGCTGGCGGCCATGCGGCTCAACATTCCCACCATCTTCGTCTCCGGCGGGCCGATGGAATCCGGCAAGACGGTGCTGGGCGGGCAGGAGATCAAGCTGGATCTGGTGGACGCCATGGTTATGGCCGCCGACGATCACTGCACCGACGAGGCAGTGGAACAGGTGGAGGAGAGCGCCTGTCCCACCTGCGGCTCCTGCTCCGGCATGTTCACCGCCAACTCCATGAACTGCTTGGTGGAGGCGCTGGGGCTGGGCCTGCCGGGCAACGGTTCCATGCTGGCCACCCATGCCGACCGCAGAAAGCTGTTCGAGCAGGCGGGTCGGCGCATCGTGGAGATCACCCGCCGCTACTACGAGCAGGATGACGACTCGGTGCTGCCGCGCAGCATCGCCACCTTTGAGGCGTTCGAGAACGCCATGGCGCTGGATGTGGCCATGGGCGGATCCACCAATACGGTGCTGCATCTGCTGGCGGTGGCGCAGGAGGCTGGGGTGGACTTCACCATGGCGGACATCGACCGCATCTCCCGCAAGGTGCCCAACCTGGTCAAGGTGGCGCCCAACTCCAAGATCTACCACATGGAGGACGTGCACCGCGCCGGCGGCATCATGCGCATTCTGGGCGAGCTGGACCGCGGCGGGCTGATCCACCGGGCGTGCCACACGGTGCATGAACCCACCATCGGGGAGGCCATCGACAAGTGGGACATTCGACGCGGCCCTTCACCGGAGGTGATCGACTGGTACAAGGCGGCCCCCTGCGGCGTGCGCACCACCGAGCCGTTCAGCTGTGACCGCCGCTGGGGCACGCTGGACGACGACCCGGTCAACGGCTGTGTGCGCGATCTGGAACACGCCTATACCGAAGAAGGCGGACTGGCGGTGCTCTACGGCAACATTGCGCTGGACGGCTGCATCGTCAAGACCGCCGGCGTGGACGAGGAAATCTTCAAGTTTACCGGCAGGGCGCGCATCTACGAGAGCCAGGAGGACGCGGTCAACGGTATTCTCGGCGGCGAGGTGCAGCCGGGCGAGGTAGTCATCATCCGTTACGAAGGCCCCAAGGGCGGCCCCGGCATGCAGGAGATGCTCTATCCCACCAGCTATCTCAAGTCCAAGGGGCTGGGCAAGGCGTGTGCCCTGCTGACCGACGGGCGCTTCTCCGGCGGCACCTCGGGGCTGTCCATCGGTCATGTGTCGCCGGAGGCGGCCGAGGGCGGCAACATTGGCCTGGTGGAGGACGGCGACATCATCGAGATCGACATTCCGGCGCGCACCATTCACCTGAAGGTTTCCGACGAGGAACTGGCCGAACGCCGCCGTCGCATGGAGGCGAAGGGCAAGGCGGCGTGGAAGCCGGCCAGACCCCGGCCTCGCAAGGTGTCCGCCGCCCTGCGGGCCTATGCGGCCATGACCACCAGTGCCGCCTATGGCGCCGCGCGCAAGGTGGAGCAGATCGAACACTGCGTGCAGCGGGAGGATGAGGCATGAACATCGACACCGGCCGTCAGCGCGGCTGCTACTTTCTGTTCGTGGACAACCTGACGCCGGAGGAGCAGCAGGCGCTGTTCGATCTGGCGGTCCAGCTGGCCGGCGCGGATGGCGAGTTTTCCGAGGAAGAGAAGCGCTATCTCAACGCCTACATGGCCCATTTCGGCATCGACATCGATTTCGAGCGGGCGGAACAGCGCTCGCTGGAGGAACTGGCCGCGGTGTTCAAGTCGCAGGAGTCCCGCGTGATCGCCCTGCAGCAGCTCATCCGGCTGGCCTACAAGGACGGCCATTTCAGCGATGAGGAGCGGGACAAGGTGTTCGCGCTTGCGCAGACCATGGGGCTGAACGACCCTGACTTCCTCATGCGGCTGGAGCGCTGGGTGCGCCAGCTGTTCGACTGGTTCTGGGAAGGTGAACAGCTGATCGAGGAAGCCGCAAGTCAGAACCGTGCCTGAGACGGGGCCTCCCCCATTTTTGCCGACTCGGCCTCTGGCCGTCCGGCGGTGCGCTTGAAAACCCGCCGCAGATGGGCGGAAACCCCCGTTTCAACGGGGTCTCCCCCAATTTTGCAGACTACCCGCGCGGCCCGGGCAACGCCGATGGCCTTTCTGCCCGCCTCAGGGCATGTGTCCGCACCTTTCATGCCTGTTCGGGCCGTTTCTCTGCCATTTTCATCAGGTTGATACGGGGCCTCCCCCGATTTTGCAGGATCGACTTCCAGCCGCGGCTGCGGCGCAGGGAAAAACCTGTGCGTTGGAGGAGTTTCCGGGGCTGAGGAGGCAATGCGGGGTTCCGGAGGCATGGTGGCCGTCCGTTGCCGGGAGAGGGCGCGCCCGCTGCCGGCGGTCGGCAGACAGCAGACAGGGCGGTCAGTGGGCGTTCTGCTGCGCCTTGATGCGGCGGATCAGCGCCTCCTTGGCCACCTTCTGGATGCGTTTGATCATGTGATACAGGCCGTTGGCCCGGTTGGGGGAAAGGTGCTGCAGCAGCCCCATCTCCTTGAGAAAATCCAGCGGGGCCTTGAGGATTTCCTCCGGCGTGCGGCCGTTGTAGACGGCCAGCAGCATGGCTACCAGTCCGGAAACGATGGCCGCATCGCTCATGCCCTGAAAGTAGAGCCGTCCGTCCTTTTCCTCCACATGCAGCCACACCTGTGACTGACAGCCATGGATGCGGTTTTCTTCCGTCCTGTATTCTTCGGGCATGGCCTGCAGCTGCTTGCCCATGTCGATCAGCAGCCTGTAGCGATCCTTCCAGTTGTCATAGCGGCTGAAACGTTCGACCAGCTCGCGCTGAACGTCTTCGATGCTCTTGTCCGGCGGGGTCAGTTCCATGGGGGCCTCCTTGTGCACGCGTGCTGCAGTGAGCGGGCATTTTAGCGCAAGCGGTAGCGGATCGGGATGGTGACCTCGATGGGCTGGGGAGGCAGGGCGGCTGGGAAAGGGTCGAAACGGCTGTCCATTTCTTCTTCGATGATGGCGCGGGCGGCCTCGTCCAGCACGTCGTGGCCGCTGCTCTGGAGCACGCTCAGCCGGTCGATGCGTCCGTCCGGATGGAGG
>JALVTA010000212.1 GCA_027036095.1 Thiotrichales bacterium
AACACCCCGCCCAGCAGCGAAGTGGCGAAGCTCCCCGCCGGCAGGAAAAAACTCAACTGCAGCGTCGCCTCGTCCTGCCACACCCAGGTCAGGTCTTCCGCCATCGCTCGCAGAGGACGCCGCTGCGCCGTCACACGCCAGCGCCGCCAGATGTCATCCAGCTGTGGCAGTCCGGCCAGCACGGCCGTTTCCAGCGCCAGGGCCTCGGCATGTGGCTGCAGTCCGTCCTCTCCCGGCAGCGGGCCGGTCGGATGCAGATCCGCGCGCTCCACCCGCCCGGGCAGATCGGCACTGCCGTCATCCACGAACAGGCGCTGACTGCCGGCCAATGCCAGCACTTCGCCCGGCAGTATGCAGTTCCAGCTTCCCTGCCGCACCCGCTCGGCCAGCACGGTATTGAACGCCACGCTGCGCAGCACCGACAGATGCCGTGCCCGCACCGAAGGCGGCACCTTCGGGCCGCCCCGTCCGGCCCAGTCAAACGCCTCGGCAGCATTGGCACCCGACCGACCGAAGCGCTGCGGACCGAAGTAGTTGGGAAACCCTTCCTGTCCAATGCGGGTCAGCGCTTGCTCAACGGCGGACCGCGTCCCTTCCACCTGCCGCAGCACCAATTCAAAGCGGTTGCCGCGCAGGGCACCCCGGTTGAGCTTGCGTCCATGACGCACCTTTTCCAGCACGCGAACGCCTTCCACCGCAAGCGTATCCGGATCGGGACCATCCCGCCCCGGCAACCACAGACTGAACCACTGTCGGGTCACCGCATGACGGTCCTTGAGGCCGGCCCAGCCCACATCCCGCGGACGGATGCCAGCCCAGCGCGCCAGCTGGCGGGCAACCCATTCAGTGTTCTGCCCCCGTTTTTCCACCCACAGCCACAGGTGCTCGCCACCACCGCCGGGGGTGAAGGGCAGCACCTCGGTCACCCGAAAGTCCTCGGGACGGGCCTTGAACCGGGCACGGGCCACGGGCGCCCGGAGCCATACGGTTTCAGGGATCATGCATCTCTCCGACAAAAAAGCCCGGCAGTGCCGGGCGGGTTGAGTCCATTTGCTGAACAGGATTCACAGATTGGTAAACAGCTTCTCATCCATGGGCACGGCCCGCTTGGGATCATCCGGCCTGTCCGGGTAGATCTGGATCAGCAGCTGAGCGATGTTGCCCTGCTTGATATGGTCATGAACCAGCGTGCGACTGTCGACAGGCGAATTCTTGTCAATGTACATGTAGATGACCTTGTCCTGACATTTAGGGTTCTTTGCTGTCACCAGCGGGCGGATCCACCCTTCTCCCTCAAACTTCACCCCATCCTTGCTCATGAAGACGATGTGGTGCCAGTATTTGCTCTCCACCGGCTTGTCGAAGCAGATCTGGATCGCCCGGTCGAACAGACCGGAGCCCCGGTCAATATTGACGAACTTGACCGAGGTGACATGAATCTTTTCCTGTCCGCAGCCGCTCAGCGCAATCATCAGCGCCAGCACGACCACAGAAAGCATGGTGCGCATCATACCCTCCTTTATCCCTGTTCCATTGCAGTGCCATTATGCGCACACCTGTGACACCGACGCAACCGCACCAGAGGACGCTGAACTTGTCATGACGTAGAGACACACAGCACTTCCGGCCGGTCTTCGCCCACACGGGCCAGGTTTTCCAATGCGTCCTGCAGCCGGACACTGACCTCCTCCAGCTGCAGCAGGTGATCCAGCGCCTCATCATGTCGGCCGGCCCGCCAGGTCTCCACCACCTTGTGGCCGAGCGCATGCAGCTGGTTGTGCAGCGGCTCGATGTCGGCATAGCCGGGCAGCTTGCTGTAGCAGTCCCGCCCCTCCCCTTCGTAATACCACTTGCCCAGACGGCAGGCGGTGGCATCGCCCACCTGATCGGCTGCGAGCTCATCCCGCAGCCCCAGCAGCAGGCGGTAGAGTTCCATCTTGTAGATGGTGTGGTCCATCTTGGCGTTCATCAGAAAGCTGCGCAGGGCGCCGGCGGTCACCAGCTGCTCCAGCCTGTGTTCGTGATCGCGCACCTGTGACATGTTGCCGGCCGCCGAGCGGGACAGTTCATCCAGCTGCGTGCTCTCATCGGCCACCTGCGCCATGTGGTCACGGGCCGCCTTGACCTCTTTCTGAATGATGTCCACCAGCTTGGCGATATCGGCAGTGGCCGCTGCCGTGCGCTGGGAGAGGGCGCGCACCTCGTCGGCCACCACCGCAAAACCGCGTCCGTGCTCCCCGGCACGGGCCGCCTCGATGGCAGCGTTCAGGGCCAGCAGATTGGTCTGTTCGGAGATGTCCTCGATCATGCTGACAATGCCGCCGATCTCCTGGGCACGCTGTTCCAGCCCGTCCACCTGGCCGGCGGTGCCGCGCGCCTGTTCGGCCAGATGGGCCACTTTCTCACCCACCTGCTCGATCTGGCGCAAAGTGGTGGCCACCACGTCCGCCGCAGCCACCACATCCTTCTTGCCGTCCGCCAGACGATGCCCCATCTCGGACATGTGTCCCTGCTGCCCCTTGCAGCCGGTGTAGAACAGCTCCCACGCCCGGCTCATCTTTTCACAGAAGGGGGTCAGCAGCCGCTGCTCATGCGCCGCTTCCTGCGGCGCTTGCCCTGCCTCGGCCAGCTGCCGCTCAAGGGCGGCCTTCTCCTGCTGCAGGCGCTCAATTTCCCTTTCCAGCTGTGCAATACGCTGCCTTTCGGCCTTGCATCCGAACATGTGTTGATCCTCTTGTGAAACGGTGACGGTTGCCCGAGATCAAGCAGAATGCGTGCCATCATTCCCGCACGGCACGGGAGACGGTATAGTCCCGCCCCTGCTTGACCTTGTCGTAATTGCCGAAGATCTCCAGCATGTGACGTTTCATGAACTGACGCAGACCGTTTATGGTGACCACCACCATCTGCCCGCCCGGCTCAAGGCGCTGCCAGCTGTCCCACAGCAGAATGGTGAGCAATTCCTTACCCACTTTGGCGGGAATGTTGGACACCACGGTGGTGAAGCGGGCGTCCGCCGGCACATGGGAAAGTCCGTTGGAAAGATAGACCTCCACGTTGTTCAGGCCGTTGCGCTGCGCATTGGCGCGGGCGTAGTCCACGGCGACGAAGTCCTTGTCCACCATGTGCACCTGTCCCTGCGGCGCCCGGGCTGCGATGGCCAGACCCAGCGGGCCGTAGCCGCAGCCGATGTCCAGCGCCCGCTCGTCCGGGCGCACTTCGAGATGACGCAGCAACAGGGCCGTGCCGCTGTCGATCTGCCGGGGGCTGAACAGTCCCCAGGTGGTATGGAAGGTGAAGCGGCGACCTGCCAGCTCCGCTTCGAAGACGATATCCCGTTTCAGCTGCTCGATGGTGTGTGCGTCCATGTCCGGCTCCTCCATACAGGCGGTCATTATAAAAGGGCGGTTGTCGGCCGGGCCGGCCGCAGGGCCCGATATAATGAGCGCCATGCTCAGCACCCTCAATCCCCAACAGCGTGCCGCCGTGCTGGAAGCCGACCGTCCTCTGCTGGTGCTGGCCGGCGCCGGTTCTGGCAAGACCCGCGTGATCACCACCAAGATCGCCTGGCTGATCCGCGAGCGCGGCCTGTCACCGCGGCACATCTTTGCCGTCACCTTCACCAACAAGGCGGCACGCGAAATGAAACAGCGGGTGGCCGCCCTGATGCAGGACGCCCCGCCGCGCGGTCTGAACGTGTCCACCTTCCATACCTTCGGCCTCAACTTTCTGCGCCGCGAAGGCGAAGCGCTGGGCCTGAAGTCCAGCTTCACCATCATGGATGCCGCCGACAGTCTCCAGCTGCTCAGAGAACTGACCGGCGGTGACATGGACCGGGAGGCGCTGGCCCGGCTGCAGCACACCCTCTCCGGGTGGAAGAACCGACTTGTCTCACCCGCTCAGGCACTCGAGCAGGCGGAAGACGAACTGGCAGCGCACGCGGCGAAGCTCTACGAAGCCTACGACCGCCAGCTGCGTGCCTACAATGCGGTGGATTTCGACGACCTGATCCTGCTGCCGGTACGCCTGCTGGAAGAAAACGATGAGGTCGGCGCACGCTGGCAGAACCGGGTGCGCCATCTGCTGGTGGATGAGTATCAGGACACCAACGGCGCCCAGTACCAGCTGATCCGCCTGCTGATGGGCGCCCACGGGCGCATGACCGTGGTAGGCGACGACGACCAGTCCATCTATGCCTGGCGAGGTGCCGAACCTCAGAACATGGCTCAGCTGCAACGGGATTTCCCGCAACTGAAGGTGATCAAGCTGGAGCAGAATTACCGCTCCACCCAGCGCATTCTGCGCGCGGCCAACACGCTGATTGCCAACAACCCGCACCTGTTCGAGAAGAAGCTGTGGTCCGACATCGGTCTGGGCGATCCCATCCGCGTGCTGCCCTGCAGCGACGACACCGCCGAAGCCGACCGGGTCGTCTCCGAGCTGCAGGTACACCGCTTCAAGCACCGCACCCGCTGGGGCGACTATGCCATCCTCTATCGCAGCAACCACCAGGCGCGCCAGCTGGAGCGCGCCCTGCGGGAGCAGAACGTGCCCTACACGCTTACCGGCGGGCAGAGCTTCTTCGACCGGGTGGAGATCAAGGACGCGCTGGCCTACCTGCGCCTGATCGTCAACCCCGACGACGACACCGCCTTTCTGCGCATCGTCAACACCCCGCGGCGGCAGATCGGCCCCGGCACGCTGGAAAAACTGGCTCTCTACGCCCGCCGCCGCGGCATCAGCCTGACCGATGCCACCGGTGAACTGGGCCTGTCGGCCAGCCTGGATACGCGCGCGCTGGAGCGGGTGCGCGCCTTTGGCGGGCAACTTGCCGATTGGGTGCGTGAAGCCGACGGACTGCGGGGCGAAGAAGTACTCCCCTTCGTCCGCCGGGTGCTGGAAGAGGTGGAATACTACGACTGGCTGCGGGAACAGGCGCCCAATGCCGCCGCCGCAGAAAAGCGCATCGCCAATGTGGAGGAGCTGCTGCGCTGGCTCGGCAACCTGATCCGCAAGGCCGAGGAGGAGGACGGCACCGAGCTGTCGCTGGAGCAGGCGGTCGCCCACATGAGCCTGATGGACATGCTCGACCGTCAGCAACAGGAGGCAGACACGCCCAACGCCGTCAGCCTCATGACCCTGCATGCCGCCAAGGGGCTGGAGTTTCCCCATGTCTTTCTGGTGGGCATGGAGGAGGAACTGCTCCCCCATCGTGAGAATCTGGAAGGGCCGGGGCTGGAAGAGGAGCGGCGACTGGCCTACGTGGGCATCACCCGTGCCCGACGCAGCCTCACGCTCACTTACGCCCGGCAGCGGCGCCGCTATGGCGAAACGCAGCCGACCGAGCCGAGCCGCTTTCTGTTCGAACTGCCCGACGAAGACCTGGACTGGGAAGGACGGCCCGACCGGGAAGAGGACCCCGCACAGGCGAAAGCCCGCGGGCTGGATCACCTGGCCGCCATGAAGGCCATGCTGGCGGAGAAAAGCTCATGAGCGCCACGACATTCGACTTTACCCCCGCACTGCCCCCGCATCTGACCCCCTTCGAGATAGCTGCCCTGCCCCGTCTGCGCTTCGGCATCGATCTGCGCGACCGGCTGGCGGTACGCATTGGCGAAATCAGCCGAAAACCGCTGCTGATCCTCTCCAGAAGCGTAAAAAACAGCGCTTTCGGGGCGCGGCTGATCGACGATCTGGCAAAAACGGGGGAGACCCCGTCCGTTTTCACCGTCAGCGGCGAACCTTCTCCCGAGACGGTGGACGAGATCGTGCAGGCGGCCCCGGCCGGCATTGACTGGATCATCGGCATCGGCGGCGGCTCGGCGCTGGATGTGGCCAAGGCAGTCGCCGGTCTGCTGCCCCGGCGTGACAGCGTCATGAACTACCTGGAAGGCGTGGGCGCCGGCAGGCCCTATCACGGCGACGCACTGCCGTGGCTGGCGATACCCACCACCGCCGGCACCGGTTCGGAAACCACCAAGAATGCCGTGCTCGCCCGGCCGGGCCAGTTCAAGAAATCTTTCCGCCACGAAGCGCTTGTGGCGAAGGAGGTGTGGCTCGACCCGCGCTTTCTCGACACCGTGCCCCGCGACACCCTGCATGCCACCGCGCTGGATGCCTTCACCCAGCTGCTGGAATCCTACGTCACCCGCAGGGCCAACCCCTTTACCGACGCACTGGCCTGGCACGGCATGCAACTGTGGCAGGGTGCGCTGGCAACTTTTGAACAGGCCATGGAAGAGGATGTTCGCATGGAGGCCGGGGGACGGCTGATGCTCGCCGCCACCCTCTCAGGCATCACCCTGGCCAACGCCGGTCTGGGCGCGGTGCACGGGCTGGCCGGCCCCCTGGGTGCCTTCACCCGCGCACCCCACGGCATGGCCTGCGCCGCCCTGCTGGCGCCGGTCACCGCCGCCAACATCCATGCGCTGGAAAAGGACGCTTCACCCGAAGCAGCCACCGCTCTGCACAAATATGCCCAGGTGGGCCGTCTGCTCAGTGGGGATGCCCGGCTGCCCGATGCCGCAGCCCGGGAGGCGCTCATTGCGGCACTGACCCGGCTCAACGAGCAATATGGCCCCGGCAGCCTGCGCCGATACGGACTGGATGAGGCGGCCATGGAGCAGGTCATCGCCAGCTGCCGGGCCGGCTCCATGCTGGGCAACCCGCTGGTGCTGCCGGATGAGACGCTGCGGGCAGCGCTGACCGTGGCGGCAGGCGCAGAGTAAAGAACTCTTACCCTGCAATTTGTTGCACAAAACCCTACAATTTTATAAATACACATATATTGCCGGTCTATCATCAAATCAGAGGACACACAGATGGTGCGTTTGTGGACGCGGACTCGACAATGGGGCTTTGCCGCCCTCATGCTGTGCGCACTGGCCGCCCAGGCACAGCCCGACAGCCCCGCCCGCATCACCCTTGAAAAACCTCTTCCGCCCAAAACCCTCAAACGCTACTACACCGATCTGGACCGTGACGGCGTGGTGGACATTCTCGACGAGTGCCCCAATACGCCCTCCGGGGTGGCGGTGGATGTCATCGGCTGCGCCCGGGATGAAGATGTAGACGGCGTGCCCGATTTCATCGACCAGTGCCCCAGCACACGCCATGCCGGCGTCAATTTTCTCGGCTGCAACCCGGACACCGATCGTGACGGCGTACCCGACCCGGCAGACCGCTGCCCGGACACACCGCTGGGACAGAAAGTCAACCGCTTCGGCTGCATTGAGCAGGTCAATATCCAGCTGCACCTGACCTTCGACACGGCCAAGTTCCGTATCCGCCCCGACATGGCAGCCAAATTGCGTGAAGCACTGACCCGCCTGAAGGAACTGGACCGCGACCATGTGCTGCTGATCGAGGGCCATACCGATGCCATTGGCTGCCGGGACGACAACCTCAAGCTGTCGTGGAACCGGGCGCAGGCGGTGCGCGACTATCTGGTCGACGCGCTGGGCCTGCCGGCGGAGCAGGTCCGTGTGATCGGCTATGGCGAAACCCGGCCCGTGGCAGACAATCATGATCCTGCCGGTCGCGCGCAGAACCGCCGTATTGAACTGCGGGTCGTGGAACGGGCACGTCTGCCGGCGGCGGCACGCCCACAGATGCCGGAGAGCATGCAGGGCTATGTGCCCCATCCCGGCCGCTGTCCCCTGCCGGATGCCCGTTAGGCGTATGATCGGCTCCCATGAGCTCGCATCCTCTCCGCCTTCTGCTCTCCGTGCTGCTCCTGTGGAGCCTGTGCTGGGCGGACCTGCCGCCGCAGGTGGTCACGGAGGCGCAGATCAAGGCGGCGGAAAAACGCTTCGGCCCGCAGGCTGCCAAACGCCTGCGCGCCTGGCAGCGGCTGGTAGACCAGAGCTGGGAGCTGCCGGAGCGGGAAAAGCTCAAAAGAGTCAACGACTTTTTCAACCAGGCCCGCTTCGTGGACGACAGGGTGCTGTGGAAGCAGCAGGACTACTGGGCCACACCGGTGGAGTTTCTCGGCAAGTTCGCCGGCGACTGCGAGGATTTCGCCATCGCCAAATACCTGACCCTGCGCATGCTCAGAGTGCCGGAGAAGAAACTCTTTCTCACCTATGTCAAGGCCATCCGCCTGCGTCAGGCTCACATGGTGGTCACCTACTTTCCCAGGCCGCGGAGCGTGCCGCTGGTGCTGGACAACATCAATCCGCGCATCCTGCCGGCCACCCAGAGACGGGATCTGGTGCCCATCTACAGTTTCAACGGCCGGGGCCTGTGGCTGGCCAGACAGCGCGGCAAGGGCAAGCTGCTCGGCCGGAGCACCCGGCTGAAGAAATGGCACCACCTGCTGCAGCGGCTGAAAGGGAGTAACCCGCAATGAGCCTGAAAACCCAACTGTCCGCATTCATTCTCGGCCTGCTGCTGACGGTGCTGGCCGCCAACTTCTGGCTCAACCTGGACAGCACGCGCGCCTTTCTGCAGAACCAGCTCAAAACCCATGCGGAGGACACGGCCACCAGCCTGGGCGTCACCCTCAGCCATGCGGTGCAGCCGGACGACCTGGCCGCCATGGAGACCTTCATCAACGCCGTGTTCGACCGCGGCTACTACCTCTCCATCACGCTCACCGACCCGGACGGCAAGGTGCGCTACCGCCGCCAGAACCCGCTGAAGATCGAAGGCGTGCCCACCTGGTTCATCCAGCTGCTGGACCTGCACCCGGAAGCGGGCACGGCCGAGATCATGTCCGGCTGGATTCCGGTGGGGCAGATCACCGTGGTCAGCCACCCGGGCTATGCCTATGAGCAGCTGTGGGAGAGCTTTATCAACCTGCTGATTCTGTTCGCGGTGCTGGGCGGTCTGTTTCTGACCCTCTCGATGTTCTATCTGCATCACCTGCTGGCGCCGCTGAAGAAGATGGTGCGTCAGGCCCAGGCCATCGTGCAGAAGCACTATGTAGTGCAGGAGCCCCTGCCCGGCGCCACGGAGCTGCGTCAGGTGGTCAGCGCCATCAACACCATGGTGCTCAAGCTCAAGGATATCTTCACCCGTGAGGCGGAGATCAACGCCCGCCTGCAACGCATGGCCTATGCCGACCCGGTCACCGGACTGGGCAATCGCGCCTTCTTCGAGATGGTGCTTGACAGTGCGCTGGCCGACGAGACCTGTCCCCGTCCGGGCGCACTGGCCATCGTGCGCCTGCACGATCTGCAGACGCTCAACGAACGCCATGGCTACCCGCAGGTCAACCAGCTGATCCAGACACTGGTCAAACACATGGTCGAGCGGCTCAATCATCTGCCGGAGACCACGCTGGCCCGTCTCAACGGCTCCGACTTTGCCATTCTCGCCCCACAGACCGACCCGGCCGATCTGGCCGCCGTGCTGCAGACCCTGCCTGAACTGTGGGCGCACATCAAGCAGGACGCTCAGGTGGACCCGTCCCTCAGCCCCATGCGCATCGGTGTGGCCTACTATCTGCCGGGGGAGACGCGTGCCGAGGCGCTCACCCGCACCAATGACGCCCTGCAGCAGGCGGAAACGGAGGGAGAAGCCCTGCACCGGCTCACCCCGCCCGATGACAGTCTGCCACTGGAGAAGGTCTGGCACATTGAGGAGGCGCTGGAGGCTGGCCGCCTGACCCTGCTGGGGCAGCCCGTGCAGGACGGCCAGAATGCCCTGCACAGCCTGGAGGTGCTGGCCCAACTGCGGGACGGACAGGGCAACCCCATCGCCGCGCGGGAATTTACACCCTTGCTGCAGCGTGAAGGACTGGAAGCCCAGTTCGACCGGCTGGTGGTGGACAAGACGCTTGGTCTGCTGAGCCAGCATCCGGAGCTGCCGTTGCTGTCGGTCAACCTGACCGAAGCGGCCGTCACCGACCTGGACTTCCAGCACTGGCTGCTGGCACGCATCCGCAAGGCCCGTCCGGCGCAGCGCATCGCCTTCGAGCTGCCGGAGGCACTGCTGCACCGCCACAGCGACGCCTGTGCCGTGCTCATTGAACACCTGCACCGGGAAGGCTGTCAGGTGGGCCTGGATCACTTTGGCCGCCATCTGGGGGACAAACGTTTCCTGCAACTCTACAAACCGGATTACCTCAAGCTGGCGCCCGGCTTCGTGGAAGGCGTGTGCCGACGCGACGACAAGGCCACTTCCTATCTGGCCAGCCTGGTGGAGATGGCCGGCAGCCTGGACATCGACGTCATCGCCACGGCAGTGGAAGACGCCGCTGTCCGGCAGCGCTATGCCGAACTGGGCGTGCGCCTGTTCCAGGGCTATCACATCGGCCGACCCATCGACCTCAAGGAGTGGATTGCGCGACATGAACGCTGACGCCGCCCCCCGCCCCACCGGTGATCCGCTGGCGGATCTGCAGGCCCGCCACGACCCGCTGCTGGGCGCGCTGGTGGTCATCACCCGCCTCTACCGCCGCCCCATGACGGCGGAGGCGCTCACTGCCGGGCTGCCGCTGGACGACAAGCCGCTGACGCCGGAGCTGCTGGTACGCGCCGCCGACCGGGCCGGGCTGCACGCCGCAGTACGGCGCCGCACCCTGCACGAACTCAGCCCGCGCATCCTGCCGGCCATTCTGGTGATGAAAGACGGTGATGCGCTGGTGCTGACCGCCATCGACCATGCTGCCGGCGAGGCGGAGGTCATCCTGCCCGAACTGCCGGAAGGACGCCGTCATCTGCCACTGGACGAGCTGGAAAGGGACTATGCCGGCTACGTCATCCTGTTCACCGAGCAGGCCGCCGGCGAGACCCGTCGTCCTGAGCTGGTCAGCAGTGACGGCCACTGGTTCTGGAGCACCCTGTGGCGCAACCGGCGCATCTACCGGGACGTAATCGTCGCCAGCATCGTCATCAACCTGTTCGTGCTGGCCAACCCGCTGTTCATCATGAACGTCTACGACCGCATCGTCCCCAACAACGCGGTCGAATCCCTGTGGACGCTGGCCATCGGCGTCACGGTCATGTACCTGTTCGACTACGGGCTGAAATACCTGCGCAACTACTTTCTGGAAGTGGCCGGCAAGAAGGCGGACGTGATCATGTCTGCACGGCTGTTCGAACAGACGCTGGGGCTGACCATGGCGGCCCGTCCGGACCGGGTGGGCGTGTTTGCCAACCATCTGCGCGAGTTCGACACCATCCGCAGTTTCTTCACCTCCGGCACCATCGCAACGCTGGTAGACCTGCCCTTCGTGGTGCTGTTTCTCACCGTCATCTGGATCATCGGCGGCCCCATCGCGCTGGTCCCGCTGATCGTCATTCTCGTCATCCTGCTCTACAGCCTGCTGATGCGCCAGCCCATTCAGCGGGCGGTGGAGGCCTCCTACGAGGCCTCGGCCCAGAAGAACGCCGTGCTGATCGAAGCGCTCAACTCGCTTGAGACCATCAAGGCGCTGGGGCTGGAGGCCCACAGCCAGTGGAAGTGGGAACAGGCGGTGGGACAGATTGCCCAGACCAGCCTGCGCGCCCGGCTGATGCAGAGCAACATCGGCCGCTTCACCGGTCTGATGCAGCAGATCACCACCGTACTGGTGGTGCTGGCCGGCGTCTATCTGATCAAGGACAACCAGATGTCCATGGGGGCGCTCATCGCCAGCGTCATGCTCAGCCAGCGGGCCATCGCCCCCATGGGGCAGTTCGCCAACCTGGTCACCAGCTATCTGCAGACCCGCACCGCCCTGGACCAGCTCAACGACCTGATGCAGAAGCCGGTGGAGCGACCCAAGGGCAAACGCTTCATCCAGCCGGCGACCGTCAGGGGCAAGATTGAATTCGAGCGGGTCAGCTTCACCTACCCCGGCGACAGCAAGCCTGCGCTGCGGGAGGTCAGCTTCGTCATCGAGCCGGGCGAGCATGTGGGCATCATCGGACGCATCGGCTCGGGCAAGAGCACCATCGAAAAGCTCATCCTCGGCCTCTACCCGCCGGATGACGGGATGATCCGCATCGACGACATCGACATTCAGCAGATCGATCCGGCCGCACTGCGCCGCCACATCAGCTATGTGCCGCAGGACATCCAGCTGTTCAAGGGCAGCGTGTGGGACAACATCACCTGCCGTGCGCCCTACATTGAGGACGAGCATGTGCTGGAGGCGGCGCGCATCGCCGGCGTGGACGACTTCATCCGCCAGCACCCGTCCGGCTATGACCTGGACATCAGCGAGGGCGGTGCCTCCCTCTCCGGCGGGCAGAAACAGAGCATCGCCGTGGCGCGCGCCCTGCTGCTGGACACGCCCATCTACCTGCTGGACGAACCCACCAATGCCATGGACGCCCGCACCGAACAGGCTTTCCTGCAGCGACTCAAGCCCCGCCTCAAGGGACGCACCACCATCGTGGTCACCCACAAGATGTCGCTGCTGACACTGGTAGACCGCCTGATCGTCATGGACGGCGGTCGCGTGGTGGCCGACGGCGCCAAGGAAATCGTGCTGGAGACGCTCAAAACCCAGAGCCGGAGCAAGGACGCATGAACACGCCGAAAGAGAACGACACACCCCAGCAGAGCGGGCAGCCGCCCACAGCCGGCATGCCCACACCCCGGCCGGAAGACTTGGACTTCATGGACAGTCTGGCGCGCGCCACGCTGGAGAAGCCTACCGAACGCAGCCACCTGCTGGTGTGGCTGCTGTTCGGCCTGGTGACCACCTTCCTGCTGTGGGCCAGCTGGGCCGAGCTGGACGTGCTGGTGCGCGGCGAGGGCAAGGTGATCCCCTCCTCCAAGCTGCAGGTGGTGCAGAGCCTGGAAGGCGGCATCGTGCGCGAGATTCTGGTCAAGGCGGGCGACACCGTGGAGAAGGACCAGGTGCTGCTGCGGCTGGACGCCACCCAGTTCGCCAGCACCTTCGGCGAAAACCGGGTCAAACAGGAGGCGCTGCGCGCCCAGATCGCCCGCCTGGAAGCTGAAGCGACCGGAAAGCCGCTGGCGCTGACCATTCCGGAGAATGACCCGGCGCTGGAGGCCATCTACCGCAACGAGATCACCCTGTATCGCAAGCACAAGGAACAGCTGGAAACGGAAAAGCAGATCATCCAGTCACAGATCCGTCAGAAGGAACTGGAGCTCAAGGACGCCCGTGACCAGCTGCGCGAACTGCAGGCCAGCTACCGCCTCATCCAGAAGGAGCTGCGCATCAATGAACCACTGGTGCGCCGCGGCTACGCCTCCGAGGTGGATCTGCTCAAGCTGCGCCGCGAGGCCAGCCAGATGCGCGCCAAGATCGAAAGTCTCAAGAACGACATTCCGCGCCTGCAGGCGGAAGTGAATGAAGCAAAGGACAAGCTCAAGGCCAAGGAGCAGGCCTTCCGCAATGAGGCCCATGAAAAGCTCACCGAAGCGCTGGCCAAGCTGGCGGCGCTGGAGCAGACCCAGGCGGCCCTCAAGGACCGGGTGCAGCGCACCGAGCTGCGCAGCCCCGTACGCGGCATCGTCAAGCGGGTACTGGTCACCACCGTCGGCGGCGTCATCAAGCCGGGTGATCCGGTGGTGGAGATCGTGCCCGAAGACGACGCGCTCATCGTCGAAGCACGCATCTCGCCCAAGGATGTGGGCTTCCTGCGTGTGGGCCAGAAGGCGAGGGTCAAGTTCTCCGCCTATGACTTCTCCATCTATGGCAGCCTCGAAGGCGTGGTGGACAACATCAGCGCCGACACCATCACCGATGAAGAAGGGCACAGCTTCTATCTGGTACGCATCCGTACCAACCGCAGCTACCTGGGATCAAAGGAACACCCGCTGCCGCTGCTTCCGGGCATGACCGCCACGGTGGACATCATCACCGGCCGGCAGACGGTACTGCACTACCTGCTCAAACCCATCATCAAGGCGAAGGCCAATGCCCTCAGAGAAGGTTGACATCCCCCCAACATGTGCCGACTTCCTCAGTGAGGCGGTGGCGCGCCATTGGCACAACACCCTGGGCGGTGCCCTGGTGGAGGACTGCGCCCGTGCCCAAGTGCAGGTTCTGGAAGTGCGCCCCGGCACGGACCTGCCCGCCTCGGTCACACATACGCTGGGCCACAGTCCCCGGCCGGTACTGATCATCAGCCGCCGCCCCGATGCCGGACAGGCGCTCTCTGCCGTGCAGGCCGGTGCCGCCGGCTATCTGCACGCCCTGGCCCATCCGGAACGCATCACGGCGGCGCTGGCCGCCCTTGGGCGTGGTCAGGTCTGGCTCAATATGGAGACCCTGCGGGCGCTTACCCGCAGCGCCGGCAAGGGTGTGGCTGACCACCTGCCCGAAACCCTGACCGACCGGGAACGCGCCATCGTGGCCGAACTGGCCACGGGCGCCACCAACCGGGAAATTGCAAACCGGCTGCACATCAGCGAGAATACCGTCAAAAGTCATTTGAAGAATATATACGACAAATTTGGTGTTCGGGACAGAACCAGTCTCATTCTCAAACTCAGGGAAACGTGAACATGAAAAAAAGCATGCTACACCCCTTTTTCCGACGCAGCGCCGGTCTTGTGCTGGGGCTGTGCATCACCCTCTCTGCCCAGGCACAGACCCTCAAGGACGTAGTGCAGAACGTGGTCTACACCAATCCCGAGGTGCGCAAGGAAATCGCCCTGTGGCGCAGCTACCGCTTCGACGTGCGTCAGGGCGAGGCCGGCTTCTATCCCAAGGTGGACCTCAACGCCGGCATCGGCTATGAAGAAGTCAAGAACAGCACGGCGGACACCATGGGAGACGGCCTCACCCGGCGGGAGCTCTCCCTGCGCCTGACGGAAAATCTCTTCCACGGTTGGTTCGACACCCACAACGTGGAGCGCCTCAAGGCCCGCCGTGACGCCCAGGCACTGCAGGTTGAAGCCGCCGCCCAGAAGGTGGCGCTGGACACCGTGCGTGCATGGCTGGAAGTGATGCGCTACCAGGAACTGGTCAAGATCGCCCAACAGAACATCCAGACCCACCGCCAGATCCTGCAGCAGATCAAACTCCGCTTCGACAGTGGCCTGAGCGACGAGGTGGAGCTGGATCAGGCCAAGGCCCGTCTGGCGCTGGCGGAATCCAACCTGGTGGCCCAGCAGTCCAAGCTGGCGGATGCCCGCGCCCGCTACCACCGCATGGTCGGGCACGAGGCACCCAACCAGATGGTGTTGCCCAACTTCGACGCCCACGACCTGCCGCCCGACCTGGAAACAGCCATGTCCATCGCCCTGATGGAGCATCCCAAGCTGCGTTCAGCCTATGCCGACGTGGCCGAGGCCAAGGCCCAGTATCTGACCCGCAAATCCGCCTACTACCCGCGGGTGGACGCCGAACTGTCCCGTAGCTGGAACGAGGACATCAACGGCATCAAGGGCAGCAACGAAAACCTGCAGGCCATGCTGCGCCTGCGCTACAACCTTTACAACGGCGGGGGGGACAAGGCACAGGTGGACAGCACCGCCGCCCTCTATCAGCAGGCGACCGAAATCCGCAACAGTGCCCGTCGCGAAGTGATGGAGAGCCTGCGCTTCGCCTGGAACGCCATGAACATGGCCGAGAACCAGATGAATTATCTGGAAAAGCACATCACTCTGACCCGACGCACGCTGCTCGGCTACCGCAAGCAGTTCTCCCTCGGGCGCCGTTCCCTGCTGGACGTGCTCAACACCGAGAGCGAATACAACCGGGCGCTGGTGGAGATGACCAATGCCCGGTACGACCTGCTCACCGCCCGCTATCGCGTGCTGGAGGGGCTCGGCCGTCTACTGGAAGATCTGGGCGTCAAGCTCGATCTGGCCCGCAATGAACGTGAATACCACGAACAGTAAGGGAGGCGGACATGAAAGCGACTCGCCTGCTGACCGCCCTGCCACTGCTGCTGGCCGGAATCACCGCTCAGGCCGAACAAACCCGCGAACCGGTCAATCCAGCCCAAAAAACCACTTTCTGGCAGGCCCAGACGCCGGATAAGGTGGACCGCACCTACACCGATCTGGATCAGGACGGCGTGCCCGACATGATCGATCTGTGCCCCAACTCCGTCCATCCGGATCAGGTGGACGAGCTGGGCTGTGTCGGCGATCAGGATGGCGACGGCATCAACGACCGCATCGACCAGTGCCCCAACACCCCTAAAGGGCGCAAGGTGGATAGTCACGGGTGCCAGCTGGACAGCGATCATGACGGCGTGGCCGACGCCGACGACCGCTGCCCGGCCACGCCCGCCGGACAGAAGGTCAACCGCTATGGCTGCACGCCCCAGAGCCGCGCCGTGTTGCGCCTGACCTTCCCCACCGCCGGCTTTACGCTGACACAGGCCCAGCAGAAGCAGGTGGACGACGCCCTCTACCGGCTCAAGGACCGTGACGAGAACACTGCCCTGCTGGTCGAAGGTCACACTGATGCGGTCGGCTGCCGGGATGACAACCTCAAGCTCTCATGGAACCGGGCCGAAGCCGTACGCGCCGAGATTGAACGGGTGCTGGGCGACAAGGCGGAAAACCTGTTCATCATTGGGTATGGGGAAAGCCGACCAGTGGCCGACAACGCCACGCCTAACGGCCGCGCCCAGAACCGCCGCATCGTCCTGAAGGTGGTGCCCATGGACAAACTGCCGTCCGAGGCCTCCCCCGCCCTGCCGCAGGAGATGCACGGCTACACGCCCCACCCGGGCCGCTGTCCGAAACCGGACGACAAATGATGCTTCCAGCCCGCCGCACCGGCGGGCTTTTCATTTCCTGACCGGGAAACGCTCACCACCTTACACCTTGATAGCCGGCGCCTGCCTCATCCCACACGTCCCACGACCGCTACACCGCCGCTGCATTCATGGGAGACCCGCAAGATGAGGCTTTTCAGCGCCTTGCGCCCCTGATACCGCCTCCAGCCCCGGATTTTCCCACGACGCTGCAGCGCGGCCGGAACAGGAGGCTGCAAAATCAGGGGAGACCCCGTCAGAAACGTGCCTTTCCCGCCTCACACATGGCCAGAACGAGGTTTTTCCGGGACGCGTCCGGCCGAGCTGGAACGACGCACCGCAAAAATGGGGGAGATCCCGTCCAGACACGCCTTTCTTCCCGATTTCGGCCATGCCGCCCTGCAGACAATGCTTTTTGCCCTGCCCCCGCCGAGCGGCCAGAAGGACACGCCGCAATATTGGGGGAGGCCCCATCCTGTCAGCGATCCCGGCAGGACATGCCTGCCTTGCAGACATCACGTTATTCGGTGTGTCGCCACAGGCCGGAACGCCATCCGGCAAAACCGGTGGACCTCAAGGACATGCGGGTCAGCCCTTGTCGCGATAGCGCCGCATCAGTTCCACATAATGGCGTGCAGAATAGGTAAAAAAGGCCCGCTCTTCATCGGTGAGACGCCGCACCGGTTTTGCCGGCGCGCCCACATAGAGCCAGCCGCTTTCCAGCCGCTTGCCGGGTGGCACCAGCGCGCCGGCCCCGATCATCACCTCCGGCTCCAGCACGGCACCGTCCAGGACGATGGCGCCCATGCCCACCAGACAGCGATCCCCGATGGTGCAGCCGTGCAGCACCGCCCGATGTCCCACGGTGACATCCTCGCCCACCACGGTGGCCGCACCCCGGGTCACTTCACTTTCGTGGGTCACATGCACCACGGTGCCATCCTGAATATTGCTGCGCGCACCGATCTCGATGGTGTTCACATCACCGCGCAGCACCGCACCCGGCCAGATGCTCACCTCATCACCCAGCGTGCAGCGTCCGATGACCGTGGCGGCCTCATGCACCCATGCGGTCTCCGCCACCGCCGGCATTACACCTTCATATGCTTCCAGTGCCATTTTTTTACCTCACAGGGGTTTACATCATCCTTGCGAGCAGTATAATACGCGCCATCTCACCAGTGTGCGGATGTGGCGGAACTGGTAGACGCGCAGGGTTCAGGTCTCTGTGGGGTAAAACCCGTGTGAGTTCGACTCTCACCATCCGCACCAACTTTCCTCTCCTCTCTTGTTTCTCATCAGTTTTTTGTATAGGCTTTCCCAAAAGTCACAGATATCCGTTTATCCGCTCGATTTTCAGGAGAAGGCCACCGTCATGGCACAGACTCAGATTCAGGAGCGCCGCAGCGCCCCGCGCATTCCGGTCAACCAGTCCATTCTGGCCGAGGTCCCCTCGCACGAGAAAGTATTCGGCACCACCTCGGACGTAAGTTTCAACGGTGTGGGCTTCTTTGCCGAAAAGCCGCTGCCGCCTGGTGCACCGCTGGCAGTTCATCTGGAGCTGGAAGACCCTCAGGACCACCGTTACCACGACTACGACCTGCAGGGCTTTGTCGCCCACTGCATCGACACCATGGAAAACGGCTATCACATCGGTGTGCAGCTCAAACAGCCACCACAGGACTATGTAACCGTGGTGGAACATCTGACCCACACTCACTGAACCGCCTGCAGACAGCTGAAATGAAAAAGCCCCGGCATCATCTGCCGGGGCTTTTTGTTTCGAGCATTCCGTTCACCGGCCATAGCCTGGAGGCGGTGGCGGAGGCGGCATGGCGCCCGGGGGAGGCGGAGGGTAACCACCGGGCGCCGGAGGTGGCATCATGCCCGGCTGTGGTCCATAGCCACCTGCTGGCGGGGGGGGCGGGTAGCCATAGCCATACGCCGGAGGAGGATAGCCATATCCATAGGCCGGTGGCGGAGGCGGATACCCATAGCCGTAAGGCGGTGGGTAATAGTCATCATCGTCATCGTCGAACATTTCCTCCATCCAATACATGGGGGTCCATTCCGGCCAGTCGTTGTCATCGTAGGGATCATCACTCCCCCAGCCACAGCAACCCGCCTGCGCACCCCCTGCTGCGGTGAGTAGCAGGGCCAGGGCACTGCCTGCCAGCCATTTTTTCATTTCTGCGCTCCTCTGATTCACCTGTTGATCAGGTCACTTTCGATTATAGGGAGCGCGGAACACCGAACAGAAATCAAAAATATCAATCTGCCATAAAGGCGGCTCAT
>JALVTA010000213.1 GCA_027036095.1 Thiotrichales bacterium
CCAGACCGACGGTGAAGGGGGTATCCCAGTCGATCTTCTCCCGTGCCAGATCGGACCAGAAGCCCACATGATCCTCAGCCGCCCTTTTCAGCATGGCCTCGTAGTCTTCCGGCTTGACGTTGGCCTGCGCGGTGAATTCGGCGGACGGGGGGAAGACCCGGTCTTCGTGCAGAATGGACTCGATCTGTTCCGACATGGCGACGCTCCTTTCTCTTATTGTTTGAAGGGATACCGCAACTCTACGACTGCGGATAGACAATTTCAAGCGGGAATTGCTGCGCCGCCACCGCCTCCAGCAGGGCATCGTCAGGCAAGACGCTGAAGGCGGGGCCGAACTTGAGCTGCCCCTTCACCCTGCCGTTGTCATACTCCACCACCACCGGCAGCCCGTCGGGCTTGGCGTAGCTTTCCAGCAGAATGGTCAGCTGGTCCAGCCGACTTTCATCGGCCTGATCCGCCGTCAGCCACAGTTTGAGGGCTCGGGCTTTCTCAATACGGGCTGCCATCAGCGAGCGGATGCCCTCTACGGTCAGACGGATGCCGTCGTTGTAGCTGTCGGCCTCGCAGCGTCCTTCGACGATGACCACCACATCTTCGGCCAGCCAGTCCCTGACGGACTCGTACTGCCGGGCATTGAGGACGAACTCCTGCCGACCGGTGCGGTCATCGATGGTGACGATGGCGATGGGTTCTCCCTTGCGGTTGCGCCGCTTGCGCACCCCCACCACCAGTCCGCCCACCGTGGCGGATTTCATGCTGGCGGTGAGCTGATTGATGGGCGTAAGCCCCATGCGGTCCAGCTCGGCCCGGAACAGGTCGATGGGATGGCCGGTGACATAGTGGCCGAGCGTGGCCTTCTCTCCCTTGAGGCGCTCCCGGGCGGGCATCTCCGGCACGTCCACCAGCTGGTGTTCCTCGTCCATGTCGTCCATGCCGCCGAACAGGTCTGTCTGCCCGGCGGCGCGATCGGCGTGGAACTGCTCCGCCAGCGCGAAGGCCTTGGTCAGCGAGGTCAGCATGGCCTGACGGTTGTCATGCAGGCTGTCCAGCGCCCCGGCACGGATGAGCGCTTCCAGCACCCGCCGGTTGACCTTGCCGGTATCCACCCGTTTGACCAGATCGAACAGGTCCCGGTAGGGGCCGTTCTCCGCCCGCTCGCGCACCAGCCCCTCCAGCGCGGCGGCGCCCACGCCCTTGATGGCCGCCAGCCCATAGAGAATGCGCCCGTCCGGCAGGGCGCGGAAGGCAATGTCGCAGCGGTTGATGTCCGGCGGCAGCACCTCCAGCCCCATGCTGCGGCACTCGTTGAGCATGTGCACCACCTTGTCGGTGTTGTCCATGTCGGAGGAGATCTGCGCGGCCATGAACTGGGCCGGATAGTGGGTCTTGAGCCAGGCGGACTGGTAGGAGACGAGCGCATAGGCCGCCGAATGGGACTTGTTGAAGCCATAGCCGGCGAACTTCTCCACCAGGTCGAAGATCTTCATGGCCAGCTCGGGATCCACACCCTTTCGGATGGCGCCCTCGCGGAAGACCTCCCGCTGCTTGGCCATCTCCTCGGGCTTTTTCTTGCCCATGGCGCGGCGCAGCAGGTCCGCGCCGCCCAGCGTGTAGCCGGCCAGCACCTGGGCGATCTGCATCACCTGTTCCTGATAGAGGATGACGCCGTAGGTGGGTTCGAGAATGGGCTTGAGCCATTCGTGCTGGTAGTTGGGGTCCGGATAGGAGACCTTCTCCTTGCCGTGCTTGCGGGCGATGAAGTTGTCCACCATGCCCGACTCCAGTGGCCCCGGTCGGAACAGCGCCACCAGCGCGATGATGTCCTCGAAGCAGTCGGGTTTGAGCCGCCGGATCAGGTCCTGCATGCCGGAGGACTCCAGCTGGAACACGCCGGTGGTGCGTCCGGTCTTGATCAGCTCGAAGGTGTCCCGGTCATCCAGAGGAATGCGGCTGATGTCCACATAACCCTCATCCCCCGGCTGCTTGCCTTCGTTGATGGCCTGCAGCGCCCAGTCGATGATGGTCAGCGTGCGCAGCCCGAGGAAGTCGAACTTGACCAGCCCGATGGCCTCCACGTCATTCTTGTCCAGCTGGGTGACCACGCCGGTGCCGTCAGCATCCGCCAGCAGCGGGCAGAAGGTCTCCAGTGGACGCGGACCGATGACCACGCCCCCGGCGTGCTTGCCGGTATTGCGCACCGTACCCTCGAGCCGCAGCGCCAGATCCAGCAGCTCGCGCACCTCCTCGTCCTCTTCGTAGCGGGCCTTGAGGTCCGGCTCCATCTCCAGCGCCTTGCTGAGCGTGATACCCAGCTCGTCGGGAATGAGCTTGGCCACCCCGTCCACCATGCCGTAGGGCAGCCCCAGCACCCGCCCGACATCCCGCACCACCGCCTTGGCCGCCATGGTACCGAAGGTGACGATCTGGGAGACATGGTCACGGCCATAGTGGCGTGCCACATAGTCGATGACCTCATCGCGGCGCTCCATGCAGAAGTCCACGTCGAAGTCGGGCATGGAAACCCGTTCCGGGTTGAGAAAACGCTCGAACAGCAGGTCGTAGGCGATTGGATCCAGATCGGTAATCTTGAGCGCGTAGGCCACCAGAGAACCAGCGCCGGAGCCTCGGCCCGGACCGACGGGAATGCCGTTGTCCTTGGCCCACTGGATGAAGTCCGCCACGATGAGGAAGTAGCCCGGAAACCCCATCTGCAGGATGGTGTCCAGCTCGAAGCGCAGCCTTTCATGATACTGCTGCCGCTTCTGCTCGAACTGCTCGGGCGGCAGATCCCCGAACAGGAACTGGAGCCGCTGCTCCAGTCCCTCGCGGCACACCTGCACGAAGTAGTCGTCCAGCGTCATGCCGTCCGGCACGGGAAAATCGGGCAGATAGTAGGTGCCCAGCTCCAGCTGCACATTGCAGCGGCGCGCGATTTCCACCGTGTTTTCCAGCGCACCGGGCAGGTCTGCGAACAGCGCCTGCATCTCATCAGTGGAGCGGAAATACTGCTGCTCGCTGTAGGGCTGCGGGCGGCTGCCGTCGTCCAGCACATGCCCCGTATGGATGCAGGTGCGCACCTCATGGGCGGTGAAATCCTCCGGCGTGGCAAAACGCACGTCATTGGTGGCCACCGCAGGCAGGCCATAGCGTGACACCAGCTGCAGCGCTCCCTCGATCCACGCTGCTTCACCCTCCCGGCCGGTGCGCACGAACTCCAGATAGAGCCGGTCGCCGAACAGTTTCTGCCACCACTCCACCTGCAGTGCCGTCAGGTTTGGCTTGCCGGCAGCCAGGGACCCGGCCAGCTCGCTTTTCGGGCCCAGCAGGGCGATCAGTCCCTCCGCATGGGCCTCCAGCCAGGCACGCCGTACCACCGGCACGGCCTCATGCCCGACGATCTGCTGATTCTTCAGCCATGCCTGCGAGATCAGGTGGGACAGATTCAGATAGCCCGCATGGTTCATGCACAGCAGCGTCACCGGAGTGGGCCCGCCGGCATCCTGATCATTTTCCAGCCAGATGTCCACACCGATGATGGGCTTGATGCCGGCGGCCAGCGCCACGTTGTAGAACTTCACCAGCGCGAACAGGTTGCTCTGGTCCGTCAGCGCCACCGCCGGCTGGCCGTCTTCTCTGGCGCGGGCCACCAGATCCTTCACCCTCAGGGTGCCGTCGACGATGGAATATTCGCTGTGAACGTGCAGATGAACGAAAGGCATGGGGCATGTTCTGTGTCAGAATAATGGGCAACATTCTAACCGCCCCACAGCCGGCCCATGATCCCCTTTCTGCCCCCGCAGCCCGTGCGCTTTCCGCCCACCCACACCGCGCTGGACGAGCCGGCGGGCCTGCTGGCCGCAGGCGGCGCGCTCACGCCCGAGTGGTTGCTGGAAGCCTACCGCCGGGGCATCTTCCCCTGGTTTTCGGAAGGCGAGCCGATCCTGTGGTGGTCTCCTGCGCCCCGCTGCGTGCTGCGCACCGATGCGGTGCGCGTGCGCCGCTCGCTGCGCAAGGTGATGAAAAAACCACAGTGGTCGGTCGCCTTCGACCGGGACTTCGAGGCCGTGGTGCGTGCCTGCGCCCTCACTCCGCGTGACGGTCAGGACAGCACCTGGATTACCTGGGAGATGATCGAAGCCTACACGGCCCTGCACCGGCTCGGACACGCCCACAGCGTGGAAGTCTTCTGGGACGGGGAGCGTGTCGGCGGCCTGTATGGTGTCCACATCGGGCGCATGTTCTTCGGCGAGTCCATGTTCAGCTGGAAATCCGATGCCTCCAAGATCGC
>JALVTA010000214.1 GCA_027036095.1 Thiotrichales bacterium
CTGCACCACCTGCTGAGCCGGCGCCTGCATCACCACCGGCTCCTTCTGCTTGGTGATGCGGATGTTGGTGTCGCCTTCCTTGATTTCGATCTCGGCAATGTCGTGGGACTGGACGATTTCCAGCAGTTTGCGGATGGAACGCAGATCCATGCAAGTATCCTCTTCTCAGGGTTTCATCTGTTCGACGGCGGCCTGCAGAGCCAGCAGGTAGCCCTGGGGCCCCAGCCCGGCGATTACGCCGCGGGCCAGGTCGGAAAAATAGCTGTGCTTGCGGAACGGCTCACGCTGATAGACGTTGCTGATGTGCACCTCGATGAACGGAATGCGCACTGCTGCCAGCGCGTCGCGCAGGGCGACGGAGGTGTGGGTGAAGGCGGCGGGATTGATGATGATGAAATCCGTGCCGTCCTCGAACGCCGCGTGCACGCGCGCGATCAGTTCGGCCTCCGAGTTGCTCTGGAAGTGGTCCAGCCGCACCTGATAGGCATCGGCCAGATTCTCCAGCTGCTCCACGATCTCGGCCAGCGTCATGTCGCCGTACTTGTCCGGCTCGCGCATGCCGAGCAGGTTCAGGTTGGGGCCGTTGAGCACCAGCAGTCTGCGCATGATGGGTCCGTTCCGCGTGAATTTACGGCTATTTTAGTCTTTTTGTCATGAAAATGCGGGAAAATGCCGTGAAATGAACGAAAAAACACCGTTTTCCGGCGGGAGGAAAAACGGTGTCGGTAACAATGGGGGAGGCCCCGTTTCCCATGCGGCCTCAGCGCTGGCCCAGCGCCTGACGCAGGATGGCGGCGAACGCCTCTGGTGACTTGGTGCCTACCACGCGCAGGGCGCGGATTTCCTTGCCCTGCGGGTCGAAGAACAGGATCGCCGGCGGGCCGACCACGCCCAGTGCATCCCGCAATGCCTTGTGTTCTGGACGATTGGCGGTCACATCCGCCTGCAGGGCGACAAACTGCTTCATCAGCGCCTGCACCTGCGGATCGGAGAAGGTGAAGCGCTCCATCTCCTTGCAGGAGACGCACCAGTCGGCGTAGAAGTCCAGCAGCACCGGACGGCCCTTGCCCAGTTGTGCTTTCAACTCATCCAGCGAATTGATGCGCTGGAACTCGAAGTGCCCGGGCTGGGCGGTGGTCGTGGCCGTCGCGCCGCCGCCGAGGCCTTTGAGCGGCGTGAGCAGGTCCGGCGTGCCGCGCGCCAGGCCCACCAGCAGCAGCACGCCCCACACCAGCATGGCGAAGCCGAGGCCCTTCCACAGTTTCCACCAGCCGGACTTTTCGCCCACCGGCTCCAGCGCGCCCATGTAGATGGCGGAGGTGATGATCAGCAGCGCCGCCAGCAGCACGGTGAGCCAGTCGTACAGGAAACGGTCCGCAATCCACAGCGCCAGCGCCAGCATCACCACGCCGAAGACGGCCTTGACGCTGTCCATCCAGCCGCCGGCGCGGGGCAGGTATTTGGCCCCCAGCGTGCCGGCCACGATCAGCGGCAGCCCCATGCCCAGCGCCATGATGAACAGGGCCGCGCCGCCCAGCACCGCATCGCCCGTCTGGCCGATGTAGATGAGCGCGCCGGCCAGCGGTGGCGCCACGCACGGGCCGACGATCAGCGCCGAGAGCACCCCCATCACCGCCACGCCGGTCAGCGTGCCGCCCTGCTGGCGATTGGCCAGGGCGTTAATGCGCGTCTGCAGACCGGCGGGCAGCTGCAGCTCATAGAAGCCGAACATGGACAGCGCCAGCGCCACGAACACCAGGGCAAAGGCGCCCAGCACCCACGGGTTCTGCAGCGCCGCCTGCAGGTTGGCGCCGAACAGCCCGGCAATGACGCCGGCGGCGGTGTAGGCCAGCGCCATGGCCAGCACATAGGTCAGCGACAGCACGAAGCCCTTGCGGGCGTTCATCTGCTCGCCCTGTCCGACAATGATGCTGGAGAGGATCGGTACCATGGGGAAAACGCAGGGTGTGAAGGCCAGCAGCAGTCCGAAGACGAAGAACAGGCCGATGACCGCCCAGAAACCACTGTGTTTCAGCGCATCGGTAATGCGGTCGGTGTCGGACTGGGCGGGAGCGGCCGCTTCAGGCTGTGCGGCGGGTGGGGTTTCGATTGTGCCGGTCGGGGCGTGTGATTCGCTGCCGGGTTGTGCCGCCGTTTCAGTCTGCGCGGAGGGGGCAACCTTCACCGCCCTGGTGCTGGCTGACGGTTTGACGGTGAGCTGCTTTTCCTGCGGCGGATAGCATACGCCACCTTCCCAGCAGCCCTGATACTTCACCGTCAGGGTGCCGCTGCCTTCCACCGGCACGGTGAGCGTGAGGCGGTTGTGATACACCTGAGTCTTGCCGAAGATGGGGTCATCCTTGATGTCGGCCGGCGGCAGGGCGAAATCACCCAGCTTGAGCTCGCCGCGGGGCACCAGCTTGATTTTGTCCCGGTAGAGGTAGTATTTCGGCGCGATGGTCCAGTCGAGGATCAGGCGGTTGCCCTCACGCTTGCTGGTGAAGCGGAAGGCCTGCTCCACCGGCAGCGGGCCGTCCTGCGCGTCCTGCGGTGTGATGAGTTTTTCCAGCGCCGCCAGCGGATTGGCGTCGTTCTGAGCAGGTGTGCCCGCCTGCGGCAGCTCGACGGTGACGGTGCGCGTCTGCGGTGGGTAGCACACGCCGCCTTCCCAGCAGCCCTGGTATTTGACCGTCAGTCTGACCGGACCACGGGCCCCTTCGATCTTCAGCGGGATGGCCACCTGTCGGTGATAGACGGGCGTCTTGCCGAAGATGGGGTCGTCCTTGATGTCCGGCTGGGGGAAGTCCGCTGCGACGGTGCCCTTGTCCGCCTTGAAGCTGAAACGCTTCTGGTAGAGATAGTAACCGTCGGCGATGCGCCAGCGTGCCACCGGCCGGCCGTCATCTACCGTAACCCCCTCGAACTGGAAGGCCTGGTTGACGTCGATGGGGTCTTCCGCAGCCAGCGCGGCGCCCAGTGCCAGCAGCAGCCAGATGAACAGTGTGTGCAGCCCGTAGCGTTTCATGTGGATCCCTCCGCGTATGTGTGTCCTATCTTACGGATTTTTCGTGTCTGTTTGCCGAATGGAGCCCTTGACCGGTGGTGTGAAGATCACCCGGCGCACCAGCGCGGCAGAAAAGGGCTCCGAGCGGTTGAACGGATAGAGCAGTACCAGCAGGCGTGCCAGCGGGCAGTAGTTGAACAGCACCATGGCGGTGGTACCGAGAAGCTGCACCCACAGAATCCATTGCAGCGGCGGCCACAGTCCGGCGATGAGCATGAGCGTGTAGTGCCAGCGCACCTGGGCGGGGAAGACCCACGGGTCGCGCGTCTGCCACAGGCAGCGGGCGGTTTCGAACAGGTTCAGCGCGATGGCCAGCCACAGGGCGCGCGGTTCGCCGCCGAGCAGCGCCCAGGCCAGCAGCAGGTCGGTCAGCGCCCAGTGGCGCCAGTCATGGTCACGCCAGCGCAGTTTCAGCATGGTCGGCAGCCTCCTCGGTCGTGAAATGGTCGAGCGCCCGCAACAGGTCGGCCTCATATTCGGGCAGGGGGCGGGGCAGCACCCCGTCGATGCGCGCCTGAATCAGCCGCAGGGTGGGGCCGAACACCTGCGCGCTCAGCACCAGCGGGTCCAGATCGGGCAGCTGGCCGGCCCGCTGTGCTTCGCTGACCAGATCGCGCATCAGCTCGAAGGGGCGCAGGGCGCAGATGGGCGGGTGCTCGGGCAGGAATTCCTGGTGGCGGGCGTAGAGGATGAAGGTGAACATCTGAGGGTCCGCTTCCGCCTGCCCAAGCATGAGTTGGATGAGGGCGCGGATGCGCGACAGCGGGTCGTCGTTACCTGCCAGCAGGGTGGCGAACTGGTTTTCGATGCCGCGCATCAGGCTTTCCAGCAGAGTTTCGGCCAGCCGCTGCTTGTCGCCGAAGCGGTGGTAGATGGCGCCGGTGCTAACTCCGGAGGCGCGCACGATGTCGGCCACGCTGGTGTTGAAGTAGCCCTTTTCCACGAACAGCCGCAGCGCGGCGTTGAGCACCCGGCGGCCGGTGGCGTCCTGATCGGCGAAGGTAGTCAGGATCA
>JALVTA010000215.1 GCA_027036095.1 Thiotrichales bacterium
ATACCGACAGCTGGCATGTAACCGGGCTGCGGCCACAGGATCTGCGGCGGCTGAAAAAGGGCGGCTGGTCCATTGAAGCCCGGCTGGACCTGCACGGCATGACCTTGGAGGAAGGCGAACGGGCACTACGGGCCTTTCTTGCCCAGGCTCATGACATGGGGCTGCGCCACCTGCTGGTGATACACGGCCAGGGCTACAACTCGGAAGGGGGCCGGTCCGTGCTCAAGGCCATGGTGACCCGACTGCTGCCTGCCATCCCCTTTGTGATCGCCTTTCACCGCGCCATGCCCCGCGATGGCGGTGGGGGCGCCACCTATGTGCTGCTCAGGGCGCGCGCCTGAAAATCAGACTGAACCCCCTCTGAGGCGCAGGCCGGTGGAAACGCCAGTGGCATCTGGCCGCTTGAGTACGGACCGGTCATTTCATTCGAAACGGGATCAAGGCGTATCGGAAGCCTCGGATGACGGGGCCTCCCCTGATTTTGCGGGATCGGTTTTTTCCGCGCGGCGGGCGGCATCAGGTGAAGGCAGCACAATGAGCCTTATGAAGTGTTCATGGGGCCTGAGCATGCCCAGTTCCCGGCGCGCCAGCGCTTCGACCGCTTCGGGCGAATGCTTGAGGGCGTGGATCTTCTCGCGCAGACGGCGATTTTCCGCCCGCTGCTGCTCGACCTTCTGCTCGAGTTGCGCCACTTGTTCATGCAAATGGCGCAACTCGACCAGTCCGCCCTCTGCCGACCACAATCGCACCTGCAGCAGCACGATCAGGATCAGCAGAATCAGGACGGACAGTCGAAAGGCGGTCATTTACTTGAGGTTGTAGAACGCCTCACGGCCCGGATAGGTGGCCGCATCGCCCAGCTGCTCGCTGATGCGCAGCAGCTGGTTGTACTTGGCCACCCGGTCGGTGCGGCTCATGGAGCCGGTCTTGATCTGGCCGGCACCCGTGGCCACGGCCAGATCGGCAATGGTGACATCTTCGGTTTCGCCGGAACGGTGGGAGATGACCGCGGTATAGCCTGCCTTTTTGGCCATGTCGATGGCTTCCAGCGTCTCTGTGAGGGTTCCGATCTGATTGACCTTGATCAGAATGGAGTTGGCGATGCCTCTGTCGATGCCTTCTTTCAGAATGGCCGGGTTGGTTACGAACAGATCGTCCCCTACAAGCTGAACCTTGCCCCCCAGCACCTCGGTGAGCAGCTTCCAGCCGTCCCAGTCGTCCTCGGCCAGACCGTCTTCGATGGAGATGATCGGGTAGCGGTTGACCCAGTCGGCCAGGAAATCCACCATCTCGGCACTGGTCAGGCGCTTGTCCTCGGAGGCCAGATAGTAGGTGCCGCTCTCCTTGTCCCACAGCTCGGAAGAGGCGGCATCAATGGCAATCATGATCTGCTCACCCGGTGTATAGCCGGCCTTCTCCACTGCTTCCAGAATGACCTGAATGGCTTCTTCGTTGGACTTGAGATCGGGCGCAAAGCCTCCTTCATCCCCCACTGCGGTGTTGTACCCCTTGTCATGCAGCACCTTTTTCAGCGTGTGGAAGATTTCGGAACCATAGCGGACCGCCTCTTCGATGGAGGGTGCGCCCACGGGCATGATCATGAATTCCTGAAAGTCCACACTGTTGTCCGCGTGCTCGCCGCCATTGATGATGTTCATCATCGGCACCGGCATGCTGTAGGTATCGGTCTTGAGGTATTCAAACAGCGCCTGCCCCTTGAAGGCCGCTGCGGCCTTGGCAATCGCCATGGAGACGGCCAGAATGGCGTTGGCGCCCAGACGCCCCTTGTTGTCGGTGCCGTCCAGCTCGATCATGGCCCGATCCACCGCAGCCTGATCCAGCGCATCCATGCCCTGCAGGCACTCGGCAATCTCGCCATTGGCGTTGGCCACCGCCTTGGTGACGCCCTTGCCCATGAAGCGGGACTTGTCACCGTCGCGCAGCTCAATGGCCTCACGCGCGCCGGTGGAGGCGCCGGACGGCACCGCCGCGCGGCCCATGTGGTCGGATTCCAGAATGACATCCGCCTCAACGGTGGGGTTGCCGCGGGAATCGATGATCTGTCTTGCCTTGATTGCCTTGATCTTGCTCATCTTTCAGTTGCTTCCTTGCTTTTCATTAATTCCGTTAACAGCTTAGCGCACCAATGTGACAGCGCGGTTAAAGTCCCAGCAGGTCGTTCTCGATGAAACCTGCGGATTTGACCGTCTCATCAATGGCCTTGAGCGTCTCCAGCAGCGGACGCAGCTGCCCCAGTGGCCACATGTTGGGCCCGTCGGACAGGGCGTTTTCCGGATCGGGGTGGGTTTCCATGAACACTCCGGCCACACCGCTGGCCACCGCCGCCCGGGCCAGCACCGGCACGAACTCCCGCTGACCGCCGGAACGGGTGCCCTGCCCGCCCGGCTGCTGCACCGAATGTGTGGCGTCAAACACCACCGGACAGCCGGTGCGGCGCATGATGGCCAGCCCGCGCATGTCGGAAATCAGCGTGTTGTAGCCGAAGCTGACGCCCCGCTCGCACACCATGATCCGGTCGTTACCGGTCTCGCGCGCCTTGGCCACCACCTGATCCATGTCCCATGGCGCCTGAAACTGCCCCTTCTTGATGTTGACCGGCCGGCCCTGCCGGGCCACGTTCTGGATAAAGTCCGTCTGGCGCACCAGAAAGGCAGGCGTCTGCAGCACGTCCACCACCTCCGCCACCTCTTCCAGCGGGGTGTATTCGTGCACATCGGTCAGCACCGGCACGCCGATCTCGTCCTTCACCTTCTGCAGAATGCGCAGACCCGCCTCGATGCCCGGCCCGCGGAAGCTTTTGCTGGAGGAGCGGTTGGCCTTGTCGTAGGAGGCCTTGAAGATGAAAGGAATGCCCAGTTCGTCGGTCAGCGCCTTCAGCTGACCGGCCACATCCAGCACCAGCTGCTCGGACTCGATCACACACGGCCCGGCAATGAGAAAGAAGGGCCGGTCGATGCCGACCTCGAAACCACACAACTGCATTCAGAACGCTCCCTTGCGCTGTTTGAGGGCTGCCTGCACAAACGCCTTGAACAGCGGATGGCCACTGCGGGGGGTGGAGGTGAATTCGGGATGGAACTGGCAGGCCACGAACCACGGGTGATCGGGCAGCTCGACGGTTTCCACCAGGTCACCGTCCTCGCTGCGACCGGAGATGACCAGGCCCGCCTCTTCCAGCCGGGGCACGTAGAGGTCGTTGACCTCGTAACGGTGGCGGTGACGTTCGCGGATGGTGTCCTGGCCATAGATCTCGTGCATGCGCGTGCCCGCCTTGAGCGTGCAGTTCTGTCCGCCCAGACGCATGGTGCCGCCCAGATCCGAGTTCTCGTCCCGCCGGATCAGATTGCCCTGCTCGTCCCGCCACTCGGTGATCAGCGCCACCACCGGATAAGGCGTATCCGGATTCAGTTCGGTGCTGTGGGCATCCTCCATGCCGGCCACATGGCGGGCGAACTCCACCACCGCCATCTGCATGCCGAGACAGATGCCCAGATAGGGCACCCGGTTCTCGCGGGCATGGCGGATGGCGGCGATCTTGCCCTCCACGCCCCGCTCCCCGAACCCGCCGGGCACCAGAATGGCATCCATGTCGGCCAGGCAGTCGGTACCGTTCTTTTCCAGTTCTTCGGAATCCAGATAGTGGATGTTGACCCGGGTGCGGGTGTGTATGCCGGCGTGGATCAGCGCTTCGATAAGGGACTTGTAGGCCTCGGTCAGCTCCACATACTTGCCGACCATGGCGATGTCCACGGTTTCGGCGGGGTTGAGCTGGGCCTCCACCACACGATCCCAGTCGGACAGATCTGCTTCCGGCACGTCGAGGCGGAAATTCTCCACGATGATGCGGTCCAGCCCCTGAGCGTGCAGCATGCGCGGCACCTCGTAGATGGTGCGCGCATCCAGCGCGTTGATGACCGCCCGCTCCTCCACATTGGTAAACAGGGCGATCTTGCGCCGCTCGCCCTCCCCCAGCGGACGCTCGGAACGGCAGATGAGCACATCCGGCTGAATGCCGATGGAGCGCAGCTCC
>JALVTA010000216.1 GCA_027036095.1 Thiotrichales bacterium
GAGATTTCGGTGGGCAGGTCCTTCGGATAGCAGCGGATCTCCACGGAGGAGAGGAAGAAGGTCATGAAGCCACCCATCTTGACGCCGGGCGCCACATCCTGGCCGACGAAGCGCAGCGGTACGCGCTTGCGGATCTTGCGGCTCTCGTCAATGCGCTGGAAGTCCACATGGGTGACGCGGCCGTTGACCTGATGGCGCTGCACTTCCTTCAGCACCGCCTCTTCGGTGTCACCACCTTCCACCTCGATCTTGATGATGGTGTTGTACACCCGCGGATCTTCGATGGTGTGCTCGATGAAGTTGCTCTCGATGGTGATCAGCACCGGCTCCTTGCCCGCGCCGTAGATGACGCCGGGCACCAGTCCCTGACGACGAAGGCGGCGGCTCGCACCCTTCCCTTCGTCCGTGCGCTTGTGCACTTTCCAAACCGTATCGTATCCAGACATGTCGTCTCTCCTGAAATTGTCATCTCACGCCGACTTGACCCGCGACCAGGCCCGACGGCGTCCTCCGCCCCGTGCGAAGGAAGGCGCATTATACTGATTTGCAAGGGGATTTCCAGCCGGATCGCGGCAGATGGACGTCGGGCATGCGCCCGACGCAGACAGATCAGCCCTTCCAGCCCATCAGGGCGGTGACGGACTCTTCCTGATTGACGCGGCGGATGGCCTCGCCAAGGATGTTGGCGATGGTGATCTGGCGGATCTTGCCGCAGTCGCGCGCCGCCACACTCAGGGGAATGGAATCGGTGACCACCAGCTCCGTGAGCACGGAATTGCGGATGTTCTCCACCGCAGGGCCGGACAGCACCGGATGGGTCACATAGGCGGAAACGCTTTTGGCGCCCCGCTCCATCAGCGCCGCGGCCCCCTTGCACAGGGTGCCGGCGGTGTCCACCATGTCATCGACGATGATGCAGTCGCGGCCCTCGATGTCGCCGATGACGTTCATCACCTCGGACACGTTGGCCTGCGGGCGGCGCTTGTCGATGATGGCCAGATCCACATCCAACGCCTTGGCCACCGCGCGGGCACGCACCACCCCGCCCACGTCGGGCGAGACGATGACCACATTGTCCATCTGCTTGGTCTGGTGCATGTCCTGAATCAGGCAGGTGGAGCCGTAGATGTTGTCCACCGGAATGTCGAAGAAACCCTGGATCTGATCGGCGTGCAGATCCACGGTGATGACCCTGTCCGCGCCGGACACCGTGATGAAGTCGGCCGCCACCCGTGCTGTGATGGGCACCCGCGCCGAATGGGGTCGGCGGTCCTGCCGTGCGTAGCCGTAATAGGGAATCACGGCGGTGATGCGTTTGGCGGAAGCGCGCCGCAGGGCGTCCAGCATGCAGCACAGTTCCATCAGATTGCCGGCCGGCTGGGGCGGGCAGGTGGGCTGCACCACATAGACGTCACGCCCGCGCACGGATTCTTCGATCTCCACCATCACCTCGCCGTCGCTGAAGCGGCCGACCTTGGCTTTTCCGAGGGGAAGGTTCAGTGCGGATGCGATGCTTTCTGCAAGGGGAATATTGGCGTTGCCTGCGAACAGGGCTACGGAATTCTGCGCCATTGAAGGCTGTCTCCCAAAGGCAAGAATGCGGTAAGGATGGCTGGGCCGGGAGGATTCGAACCTCCGAATGGCAGGACCAAAACCTGCTGCCTTACCACTTGGCGACGGCCCAGAAATGAGACAGGTGCGTATTATGCCGATCGGCTCGGGAAAATCAAGGGCGATTTTCCGAATTATTTCAGCTCGTCATTACGCAGCTGCCCCGCCTGTGCGGTTATTTTAAGCCACAGGGTGCGCAGGCGCTCGGATTGTTTGAACAGTTTCTCGTAACGGCGGTGCAGGTCATCCAGCGCGGCGCGGTCGCCCCGGGCCGCCTCCACCTGCAGCAGATGGGCCAGCACCTCCTCGTCCGGCGTCTGGGCCAGCGCCCTGCGCAGCCATTTCGCCGCCTCGTCCAGCCGACCGCGGCGCCAGTAGTACCAGCCGAGTGAATCCTGAATGTAATAGGCATCCGGACGCAGCTTGAGAGCACGGCGGAGCAGCTTCTCCGCCTCGTCCAGATTGCGGTTGCGCTCCACGTAGAAATAGCCCAGCGCGTTGAGAGCGTCGGCATTGTCCGGCGCTAGCGTGAGCACATGCTCTAACACCCGCTCGTAGTCGTCCCACGCCTTGAGCTCGTAGAGCTCCGCCGACAGCTGCAGCAGCAGGTCCACGTCATCACCGATGAGCGCCTCCAGCCGCCGGGCTTCCGCCAACGCCTCGGCATCGCGCCCGCCGCGGCGCAGCAGCGCCACCCGGGCCAGCTTGAGCTTGAGCTTCGCCTGTGGCGTCTTGCCCTGGATGCTGTCCAGCAGCTTGAGCGCCGGCGGCAGCCCCTTGAGGCGGCGCACGATATCCACCAAGCGCAGGTAGGCGTCCAGCTGGAACTTGGGATGGTTCACCTGCTGATACCAGGCGGCTGCCTCCTGCAGTCGCCCCGCCCTTTCCGCCAGACGTCCCAGATAGTAGAGGGCGGTGGGACGGGTGATGGGATTCTTCAGCAGCGCCCTGAACTGCTTGCCGGCCGAGTCGTCCTCACCCCGCTCGAACGCCAGCAACGCAAGCGCCAGCCGGGCCAGATCCGCGTCCGGCTTGATCCTGAGCACCTGCCGAAAGCGCGCCTCGGCACCTTTGAAGTCCCCCTGCTCCACCTGCAGGCGGGCCACTTCCGCCTGCAGCTGCCAGTTGTCCGGATGCCGGTCTGCGTAGGGCTTGAGCCGCGCCAGCCCCGCCTGTGCCTGATTGAGCGCCAGATAGGTCTTGGCCAGCCAGGGATAGATCAGCGCCGGATCCCCGCCCCGCTTCAGCGCCCGCTCGAAGGCCGCCAGCGCCGCTCGGGGCCGCTCTCTTTCCAGCAGCACCTGTCCCCGGGCGAACGCCACCGCCCAGGTGTCGTGCCGTCGGCCCAGCGCGTCCAGAAAGGCCAGCGCCTGCTTGAGCGGCACGGCACCGGCCAGCCTTTCCGCCGCCAGCTGCAGGTCCTGCTCCAGCGGCTCGGGCGTCACCTGCTGATACTGCTCGAACACCTGCACGGCGGTGTCCACCTCGCCCTGGCGCAGGGCCAGCAGCCACAGGGCGCGCAGCGGCACGGGGTTGCGCGGCTCCAGCCGGTGCCACAGGTCGGAGGCGGCGCGGATGCGCTCGAGGTCGTAGGTCTGCATGGAAATCTGGAACAGCCGCCGGGCCAGTTCCACATCGCCGGTGCGCGCCACCAGCGGCCTGAGCAGGTCGAAGGCGCCCGCATATTCGCCCCGCTGGGCCATCAGCTCGGCGACGAGCACCTGATAGAGCGCCTCGCCCCCCTCTGCGCGGCTGGTGGACGCCGCAGGCGACGCCGGCTGCAGCGCCTGCTTGAGCGGGGCGCAGGCGCCGAGCATGAGTGCAAAAATGGTGAACGATAACGTGCGTCTGGCCGTGCCTTTCATAGAGGGGCATCATACTGCATTGCCGGCGCGGGCGGTAGCCGCCTGCGGGGTGGGACAGGTGCTATAATTGGCCGTTTTCAAACGGTTACGAGCGACGCACGCCGGCATGAATCTCTCCGTCATTGGCCTGAACCACACCACGGCGCCTGTGGCCCTGCGCGAGCAGGTGGCCTTCGGCGCCGGGACGCTGGCAGAGGCGCTGCGCGCGCTCAACGGTGTGGCAGGCGTGCAGGAGTGCATGATCCTCTCCACCTGCAACCGCACCGAACTGCATCTGAGCACCGCCGACGGCGAGCTGACGCCGGTCATCGACTGGCTGCACCGCCGCTTCGAGCTGGAGGCGGATACGCTCACCCCCTACCTTTATCAGCACCACGGCGAGGCGGCGGTGCGCCATATCATGGCGGTGGCCTGCGGCCTCAACTCGCTGGTGCTGGGCGAGCCGCAGATTCTCGGCCAGCTCAAGGACGCCTGGCGGGCGGGCCGGCAGGCCGGCACCGTGCGCCGCACGCTGGAAGTGCTCATGCAGCAGGTGTTCGCCACCGCCAAGAAGGTGCGCACCGAAACCGCCATCGGCCAGAACGCCGTCTCCGTGGCCTTCGCCGCCGTGTCACTGGCGCGGCAGTTCTTCGGCGACCTGCGCGACTACACCGCCCTGCTGCTGGGCGCCGGCGAGACCATCCAGCTGGCCGCCCGCCATCTGAAGGAGGCCGGCATCGGCCACCAGATCATCGCCAACCGCACCTTCGAGCGCGCCCACGCCCTGGCCCACGAGGTGGGCGGATTCGCCATCGAGCTGGACGAGATCGACGCCCACCTGCATGATGCCGACCTCATCATCGCCTCCACCGGCGCGCCGCACACCCTCATCGACGCCCAACAGCTGCGCACGGCGCTTGAGCGGCGGCGCCACGCCCCCATTCTGGCCATCGACATCGCCGTGCCGCGGGACATCGATCCCGCCGCCGGCGCACTGGACGACTGCTACCTCTACACGGTGGACGACCTGCAGGCGATCATCGAGCAGAACAAGGAAAAGCGCGCCGAGGCGGCGGAAGCGGCGCGAACGCTCATCGAGGCCGACGCCGAGCGGGTCATGGCCCGCTTCCGCACCATGGCCGCCGCCGCGCCGGTGATCCACGCCTTCCGCCAGCGCGCCGAGGCCACTGCCCAACAGGCGCTGGACGACGCCCTGCGCCGCCTGCGCGCCGGCCACGATCCGGAGCAGGTGCTCACCCGGCTGAGCACTCAGCTCACCCACAAGCTCATTCATCACCCCACCGTGGCCCTGCGGGAAGTGGGCGAGACCGGTGATGTGAGCCAGCTGCGCATGGCCGCCCGCCTGCTCGGCCTGCCCATGGAGGAGGACGACGCGTGAAGCCCCGCCTGCGCCAACGGATGGACACCCTGCTGGAGCGGCTGGAGGAACTGGAAGGCCTGCTGGCCGACCCGGCGGTCATCGGCGACCAGAAGAAATTTATGGCCCTGTCCAAGGAACACGCCCAGCTTACCCCCGTGGCGGAGGCGTGGCGGGCCTACCAGCAGGCGGAGGCAGACCGCGACGAGGCCCGCTCACTGATCGACAGCGGCGATGCGGAGATGGCCGAGCTGGGCCGTGAGGCGCTGGCCGAGGTGGAGCGTCAGCTGAGCGAACTGGAACGGCAACTCAACATCTTGCTGCTGCCGAAGGACCCCAACGACCAGGCCGACGTCTTTCTGGAAATCCGCGCCGGCACCGGCGGCGACGAGGCGGCCCTGTTCGCCGGTGACCTGTTCCGCATGTACAGCCGCTACGCCGAGCGGCGCGGCTGGCGGGTGGAAGTGCTCAACCAGAATCCGGGTGAGCACGGCGGGTTCAAGGAGATCATCGCCCGGGTCAGCGGCGAGGATGTCTACGCCCGACTGAAGTTCGAGTCTGGCGCCCACCGGGTGCAGCGGGTGCCGGAGACCGAAACCCAGGGACGCATCCACACCTCCGCCGCCACCGTGGCCGTCATGCCGGAGATTGCCGACGACGGCGAGATCGAAATCAGCAAGGCGGACGTGCGCGAGGACACCTTCCGCGCCTCCGGCGCCGGTGGCCAGCACGTCAACAAGACCGACTCCGCCATCCGTCTGACCCACCTGCCCACCGGCGTGGTGGTGGAGTGTCAGGACGAACGCTCCCAGCACAAGAACCGCGCCCGCGCCTGGGCGCTGCTGCGTGCCCGGCTGGCCGAGATGGAGCGGGCCCGCCGCCAGGCGGAAGAAGCCGCCACCCGCAAGTCGCTGGTGGGCAGCGGCGACCGCTCCGAACGCATCCGCACCTACAACTTCCCCCAGGGGCGCGTCACCGACCACCGCATCAACCTCACCCTCTACAAGCTCGACAGCGTGCTGGAAGGGGATCTGGACCCGGTCATCGAACCGCTGCTGCAGGAGCATCAGGCCGAACAGCTGGCCCGCCTCAATGAAGATCTGTGACGCCCTCGCCCACGGCGCCCGCCGCCTGCGCGCCCATGATCCCCGCCCGGAGGCCACCGTCCGCGCCCTGCTGGCCCATGTGCTGGACCGCCCGGAAAGCTGGCTCTGGGCCCACGACGATACACCGCTGACAGACGAGGCACAGGCCCGCTATGAGACGCTGCTGGACCGCTGCGCCGCAGGCGAACCGCTCGCCTACCTGCTGGGCTGGCAGCCCTTCCGCCAGCTCAGCCTCAGGGTGACGCCCGATGTGCTCATTCCCCGCCCGGAAACCGAGTTTCTGGTGGATCTGGCGCTGGAAAAGGGCGATGCGCTGGCAAAAACGCACACCGCCGCCGGCGCGCCCGGCGGCGACCCCGCAAAATTGGGGGAGACCCCGTCAGAAAGGCCGAAAAACGCGCCCGAACCGGCATTTTTGCGCCACGCAACCGGCCGCCCGGACAACGATCCGGTAAAAATGGGGGAGGCCCCGTCCTGGACGGCACAAAACGGCTCTGAGGCCGCCTTTTGGACACACACCGCCGGCGCGCCAGCGGATGACCGCCAAAATTCAGGGGAGACCCCGTTGCGGGTGGCCGATCTGGGCACCGGCTCCGGTGCCATCGCCCTGGCCATCAAATCGGAGCGTCCCCGCTGGCGGGTCACCGCCACCGATCTGAGCGAAACCGCGCTGGCGGTGGCCCGGCGCAACGCCCGCGCACACGGGCTGGCGGTGGACTTCCGCCACGGCCGCTGGTTCGAGCCGCTCGCCGGCGAACAGTATCACCTGATTGTCAGCAACCCGCCCTACATCGACCCGACCGACTCCCATCTGGCCGGCGCCATCCGCTTCGAGCCGCGCGGTGCGCTGGTGGCGGACGATCAGGGGCTGGCCGACCTGTTCCACATCATCGATCACGCGCCGGATTTTCTCGTGCCGGGCGGCTGGCTGCTGCTGGAACACGGCTATAATCAGGCAGACGCCGTGTGCCGGCGCCTGCACCGACGCGGCTTCGACGCCGTGGCCTGGCACGCGGATCCCTTCGGCAACCCAAGAGTGAGCCTCGGACAATGGAATCCCTGACCCCGGAACAGTTCAAGCGCTATTCCCGCCAGATCATGCTGATGGAGTTCGGGCTGGAGAAGCAGACGCAGCTGCACAACAGCCATGCGGTCATCTTCGGTCTCGGCGGACTGGGCTCGCCCGCCAGCGTCTATCTCACCGCCGCCGGCGTGGGCCACCTCACCCTGGTGGACTTCGACACCGTGGACGAGAGCAACCTGCAGCGGCAGATCGTCCACCGGGAGGATCGGGTGGGCGAGAAGAAGGTGGATTCCGCCCGCAGGACGCTGGAAGCGCTCAACCGCTGGACACAGATCGACACCTTCGACCGGGTGCCGGACGAGACGGAACTGGCCGCCCTGGTGGAAAACGCCGATGTGGTGCTGGACTGCACCGACAACTTCGATGCCCGTTTCGCCATCAATGCCGCCTGTGCGCGGGCGAAGGTGCCGCTGGTCTCCGCCGCCGCCATCCGCTGGGAGGGGCAGCTGTCGGTGTTCGACTTCCGCGACCCGGACTGCGCCTGCTACCAGTGCCTCTACAAGGACGCCAGCATGGAGGGGATGACCTGCGCAGAAAGCGGCATCATGTCGCCGGTGGTGGGCATGCTGGGCAGCATGCAGGCGCTGGAAGCCATCAAGGCGCTCACCGGCCTGCCCACGCTGAAGAACAGGCTGATGCTGGTGGACGGACTGACGCTGGCCTGCCGCACGCTCAATCTGCCGAAGGACCCCGCCTGCCCGGTGTGCGCCGGGCGCTGATCAGGGCGTCCCGCCCGGCTTGACCGGCACCAGCTCGCCGGTCTTCGGGTCCAGCCGGCGGGTCTTGTCGATGAGAATGACCACCCGCCGGTTCATGGCGCGGCCATATTTTGTGTCATTGGGCGCCACCGGGTCGTTGTCCGCCCGGCCCTGAATGGTGATCAGCCGCTTGTCCACGTCCATGTCCATGAACACGCGCGCCACCGTGCCGGCCCGGGCGGCCGACAGCTCCCAGTTGGACGGGAACTGAATGTTGCGGATGGGCACATTGTCGGTGTAGCCGGTGATGACGATGGGATAGGGCCGTCCCGCCATCAGCTCCGCCAGCTTTTCCAGCTCCTCGCGCACCGCATCGCTGATGGTAGCCCGCCCCGGCTCGAAGAAGTGGTCGGACTTCAGCGTGATGCGGGTGTATTCGGGCGTGTCCTCAATCTCGATGTTTTTGGGGTCTTTGACGGCCTTGAGGATCTCCTCCTTCGATACCGGCGGTTTGAGCTCCTCAATGGGCACGATCGCCTCCGTCTGGGGCGTGATCACCGGACGCACGTCCTTCTTCTCCTCCACCGTGTCCTGCGTGGAGCCCAGGTTCTGCAGCGCCTCGGCAAACAGTGCCCGCTTTTCCGGCTCCACGATGGCCGCCAGCCACATGACCAGAAAGAAGGCCATCAGCACGGTCATCATGTCGGCCAAGGCGATCTTCCAACTGCCGCCGTGGGCGCCGCCCTCCTCATGCCCGCCGCTGTGCCGCCTGCCACCCATGTCAGTCCTCGTCCTCATCCCCGTCGCCGTCGCGCAGATGCGGCGGGATCAGCTGCCGCCCCATCTCCTGCAGCACCCGCGGCGAGACACCGTGATAGAAGGCGGTCAGCAGATCGGCCACCGCCTCGAACAGCCCCCGTTCCTGACGGATCATCACCTCCACCGCATGGGTGAACGGCCCCACGATGGCGAAGGCGAAGAACACCCCCGTGAGCGTGCCCACCAGCGCCGCGCCGATGGCCTCGCCGATTTTGGCCACATCCATGTCGCCGCCCAGCAGGCCCATGGCCAGAATCACCCCCAGCACCGCCGCCACGATACCGAAACCGGGCAGCCAGTCCGACACCTTTCCGGTTGCCTTGGGCACTTCCGAAAGCAGGTTCATGTAGCGCTCAATCTGCTCCTGCAGCAGTGTGCGGTAATCCTCGCTCTCCGGCGGATTGAGCAGGATATAGTTCATGTTGCGGGCGATGAAGTCGGTCAGTTCCGGATACTTGAGCACCTGCGGATGCTCGTTGAAGATGGGACTGTTTTCCGGATCATCCAGATGCGCCTCCAGCGACAGCATGCCCTCCGCACGGGCCAGCCGCGACAGGTCATAGATCAGCCCCACCGTGTCCCGGTAGAGCTCGCGCCCGATGCGGTCACTGCCGAAATAGCGCCCCAGCAGCATGAAGGTCTTGCCCCACACGCTCACCGGTGTCGCCGCCATCCAGGCGCCCAGCGCCATGCCCAGAATGATCACCAGCTCGGACGGATGGAACAGGCTCACCAGCGAGCCGCCTTCCATCAGAAAGCCGCCGAGCAGGGAGGCAAAGATGAGAACAATGGCAAAAAGCTTGGCTGCGACGTTCATGCAGGACTCACAGGTTGATGACCTTCCTCACCAAGCAAGGGATGTGCCATCATCCTTTTGAGCGCGACGCAAGATCGATCCCGACGGCAGAAACACCCGCTTCAGCCTTCGGGGCGCAGCCAGCACACCGCCTTCAGGGTGCGCGGCAGCGGCTCGCCCCGCTTGCCCCGCGCCTTCTGCGCCTTTTCCAGCGCGGTGCCTGTCAGGGTTTTGGCATAGTCGCCGGTATCCAGCGTCAGCTTCTGCCCCGGACGCCAGCGTCCCACGGCGTTGACCTGCGCGTCCTTGTCCAGCTGCATCAGCTTCACCCCCTTGCCTCGGGCCAGCTGCGGCAGCTGAATGGCCGGGAACAGCAAAAGGCGCGGCTCACTGGAGGCCACCGCCACCCAGTCCTCGTTGGGATCCAGCTTCACCGGCGGCAGGGGGCGGCTGCCGGCGGTCAGCGTCAGTGCCGCCTTGCCGTTTTTCGTTCTGCTGATCAGCTCGCCGGCGCGGGCCACGAATCCCTGATTGCCGGTACCGGCCAGCAGCAGGCAGTCCTCGGGCGAAACCAGCGCCAGCCCTACCACCTCGGCCCCCTCCGGCAGGTTGATGCGGCTGGTCACCGGCTCGCCGTGGCCGCGGGCGGACGGCAGACCGTGGACTGGCAGGCTGTAGATGCGGCCGGTGGAGTCCAGCAGCAGCACCGTCTGGCGCGTGGTGCCCGCCGCCTGCGCCAGAAAGCCGTCACCCGCCTTATAGCTCATCTGGACACCGTCCACGTCATGCCCCTTGGCGGCGCGGATCCAGCCCTTTTCCGACAGCACCACCGTCACCGGTTCGCTGGGCAGCAGCTGCTCGGCGCTGAGCGCCCGGGCCGGCGCCCGCTCCACCAGCGGCGAGCGGCGCGCGTCGCCATAGGTCTCCGCCGCCTGCTCCAGCTCCTTGCGCACCAGCGTCTTGAGGCGACGCTCACTGCCCAGCGTCTTCTCCAGCCGGTCACGCTCGGCGGCCAGCTCCGCCTGCTCGGTGCGGATCTTCATCTCCTCCAGCCGGGCCAGATGGCGCAGTCGCAGTTCCAGAATCGCCTCCGCCTGCACCTCGGTCAGGCCGAAGGCCTGCATCAGCGCCGCCTTGGGTTCGTCTTCCTCGCGGATGATGCGGATCACCTCGTCAATATTGAGAAAGGCGATCAGCAGGCCGTCGAGCACATGCAGCCGGTCGCGCACCTTCTCCAGCCGGTGCTGCAGGCGCCGGCGCACGGTTTCGGTGCGGAAGCGCAGCCATTCCTTCAGCAGCCGGTCGAGCGGCTTGACCTGGGGGCGGCCGTCCAGACCGATGACATTGAGGTTGACCCGGTAGCTGCGCTCCAGATCGGTGGTGGCGAACAGGTGATCCATCACCGCCTCCACGTCCACCCGCCGGCTGCGCAACTCGATCACCAGCCGCACCGGCGCCTCGGCGTCCGACTCGTCACGCAGATCCGTCACCATTGGCAGCTTCTTCGCCCGCATCTGCTCGGCGATCTGCTCCAGCACCTTGGCCGCTGCGGTCTGGAACGGCAGCGCGTCGATGACGACCCGCGTGCCCTCCTCCACATGCCAGCGGGCGCGCTGACGCAGGCTGCCCTGTCCGGTCTCATAGAGCTTGAGCAGCTGGTCCTTCGGCGTGACCACCTCCGCGCCGGTGGGATAGTCCGGCCCCGGCAGATACTCCATCAGCTCGGCCACGGAGAGATTCGGCTTTTCCAGCAGGGCGGTGCAGGCGGCCACCACCTCGCGCAGATTGTGGGGCGGAATGTCGGTGGCCATGCCCACGGCAATGCCGGAAGTGCCGTTGAGCAGCACATGGGGCACCTGTGCCGGTAGCACCGCCGGCTCCTTCAGGGTGCCATCGAAGTTGGGCACCCAGTCCACCGTACCCTGGCCCACCTCTTCCAGCAGCAGCTGAGCGAATTTCGACAGGCGCGCCTCGGTGTAGCGCATGGCGGCGAAGGACTTGGGGTCGTCGATGGAGCCCCAGTTACCCTGCCCGTCGATGAGCGGATAGCGGAAGGAGAAATCCTGCGCCATGAGTACCATGGCCTCGTAGCAGGCGGCGTCACCATGGGGGTGAAACTTGCCCAGCACATCCCCGACGGTGCGCGCCGATTTCTTGTGCTTGGCCGACGCGCGCAGACCCAGCTCGCTCATGGCATAAATGATGCGCCGCTGCACCGGCTTGAGCCCGTCGCCGATGTGTGGCAGCGCCCGGTCGAGAATGACATACATGGCGTAGTCCAGATACGCCTTCTCGGCGAAGTCGTCCACCGGACGCTGTTCCACGCCCTCGTAGTTGATGGCCGTCTGTGTCACTCAGTCCTTCTCCCTGTCCAGTCTGCCCACGGCGCAGCTGACGAATGATTTCGCCTTTGCCCCCACCGAGGCCAGGCCCTCCACCGTGCCCCGTTCGGGATAGCCCATCTGGCGCAGCGCCTCCACCACCGCCGCGCGGCTGTCCGGAGTGCCCTCCACCGTCACCCGCCCAGCCTCAATATCCACCTCCACGCCAGTCACACCCGCCACCTCCAGCAGGCGCTTGCGGATGCTGCTGGCGCAGCCGCCGCACTTGATGTTGTCAACCTCGATGACATAAGGCATACTCATTCCCTCCCATCTGGAAAGGTCATTATACGGTGGAAGAAAAACGCCATTCGGCACGCATCGAAACCAACCGTCCGGTCAAGATCATCGGGGGTAACAAGGAGGTGAAAGGGCGGCTGATCTCGCTCTCGCCCAGTGGTGCCGCAGTGGAAAGCCCCTTGCCGGCCAGAAAGGGCACCCGGCTGCGCTTGGTGTTCGATCTGCCTGCCAAAGACCGCTTCGCCCAGCTGGACCTGTGGGGGGAGGTGCATCACTCGGCCATCCATGGCGACAACTATCTGCTGGGCCTGAGCTTTACCGAGCCGAAACCTTCTGATCAGGAAGCCATTCAGGGTTTTATCGACTACGTCAACAAGATCAAATCGCTCAGCCGGCGCGGCAGCGGCAGCTCAATGCTGTAAGGGCGGCCGGTAGGGCGCCGGGTCCAGCGCCGGCGCACGCCCGGCCATGAGATCGACCAGCAGCCGGGCCGAGGCGATGGAGGTGACCACTCCGTTGCGGTAGTGGCCGGCATTGACCCAGACACCCTCGGCCACCGACCCGATGTAGGGCACGCTGTCAGCCTTGCCGGGCCGGATGCCCGCCCAGGCATGCACCACTTCGAACATCTCCAGCTCCGGATAGCGTTCCAGCGCGAAGGCCTGCAACGAGGCATTCACCTCAGGGTTCACGGTCTTGTCCCACCGGCCCGGCTCCACGGTGGAACCCACCACGATCAGCCCGTCCCGCCTGGGAATCAGGTAGCGGGATGCTTCCATCACCATGTGGCGCAGAAAACCCGCCGGCGCGTCGATGGCGATCATCTGGCCCCGGACCGGCTCGATCTCCAGCTGGGGCAGCAGGCCGTGGCTCCATGCACCGGCCGTGACTACGATCTCCTCCGCCTGCCAGCGGTCCTGCGGCGTGATCACCTGCCGTGCCGCCACATCGAGCGTCTCCACCGGCGTGTGCTCGATGATCTCCCCGCCCTTGAGCTGCACGGCCTTGATCAACGCCTTCATCAGCCGCGGATTGCGGATGGAGTTGATTCCGGGCATCCACAGCCCCAGCTGACGCTCCGTACGCAGACGCGGTTCAAACAGCGCCAGCGCCCGGTCATCGAGAATTTCCAGCGCGTAGCCCCAGTGGGCGCACCACGCCTGCGCCGCCTCCCATTCTTCGCTGTCGAGCATGAGCATGCCTGTGGGAAAGAACTCCGGGTCGATGCCGGTCAGATCCTTCAGCTCGACGGCCAGCGCTTCGAAGTGGGGCTGAGAGGCTTTCGCCAGCGCATTGACCGCATCCGGGTAGCGCCACGGATACATGGGCGAGAGGATGCCGCCACCGGCCCAGCTGGCCTCGCGGCCGCACACATGCCGCTCAAGCAGCGTCACCTGCCGTCCTTCCGCCAGCAGGGTCCAGGCCGTCATCAGACCGCTGATGCCGCCGCCGACGATGAGCACCTCAGCCGTTTTCATCGCTGCGCTTCCGGTTGAGTACGAACTCCTGCCACAGCAGACAGGCCGCCCCCAGGGTAATGGCCACATCGGCCACGTTGAAGGTGGCGTAATGCCAGCTGCCGATATAGAAGTCGAAGAAGTCGGTCACCCGCCCCCACAGCAGCCGCTCGACCAGATTGCCCAGCGCACCGCCCACGATCAGCCACAGACCAGCCGTCTCGCAGCCGAGCCGTGGCGGCAGGCGACGCAGCCACCACAGCATGCCGGCCACCATGGCCAGCGCCAGCCCGATGAAGACCCAGCGCTGCCAGCCGCCGGCGTCGGCCAGAAAACTGAAGGCCGCACCGGTGTTGTAGTTGAGGGTCAGGTTGAAGTGAGGCAGCACCGCCAGCGGCCGACCGAACTCGAGCCACAGATTGGCCGCCCATTTGCTGAGGGCATCCAGCACCAGCACCGCCAGCGCCAGCGGCCAGAAGCGCCAGCCGCTGTCACGCAAAGCGGCGCACCTCGCCCTCGCCCGCCACGTTCTCCACGCAGCGGCCGCACAGGTCGGGATAGCCAGGATGCGCACCCACGTCGGCCCGATGGTGCCAGCAGCGTGCGCACTTGGGTTTGTCGGTAGGCCGGGCCACAATCCACAGCCCCTCCAGCCCCTCGGCGGCCACGGCGGTCTCGGGCCGAGCCGAGGCAGGCTGCACGGTTGCTTCGGAGGTGATCATGACAAAGCGCAGCTCGTCGCCCAGCGCCGCCAGCCGCTCATGGAGCACGCCCTCGGCATAGAGATCGACCTCCGCCGTCAGCGACCCCTTGATCTCGCCGGCGTTGCGCATGTCCTCCAGTACCTTGTTGACCGCCTTGCGCACGGCGAGGATGTCGGCCCAGAAGGCGGAGTTCATGGGCTGCTGTTCGTCCAGCGGCGTCAGGCGGTCATACCATTCGGCCACGAAGACGGTCTCGTCACGCGCGCCGGGCATGTGGCCCCAGATCTCCTCTGCGGTGAAGCTGAGGATGGGCGCGATCCAGCGCACCAGCGCCTCCAGCACGTGCCACAGGGCCGTCTGCGCGGAGCGCCGTGCGGCGGACTCCTTCTGACAGGTGTACTGGCGGTCCTTGATCACGTCCAGATAGAAAGCACCCAAGTCCTCCGAGCAGAAGTTGTGCACCAGCTGGGTGACCCGGTGGAAGTTGTAGGCCTCATAGGCGGCCATGATCTCCTGCTGCAGATCATGGGCGCGGCCGATGGCCCACCGGTCCAGCGGCAGCAGCTGATCATACGGCAGCGCGTTGTCCGCCGGATCGAAGCCGTTGAGGTTGGCCAGCATGAAGCGGGCGGTATTGCGGATGCGCCGGTAGGCATCCGCCGTGCGCTTGATGATCTCGTCGGAGACGGTCATCTCGTAGCGGTAGTCGGAGCCGGCGATCCACAGACGCAGAATGTCGGCGCCGAATTTGTCCATCACCTGCTGCGGCGCCACCACGTTGCCCAGCGATTTGGACATCTTGCGCCCCTGCCCGTCCACGGTGAAGCCGTGAGTGAGCACCTGACAGTAGGGCGCCTGCCCGTCCATGGCCAGCGAGGTGAGCAGGCTGGACTGGAACCAGCCGCGGTGCTGGTCGGAGCCTTCCAGATAGAGATCGGCGGGACGGGTCAGCTCATCGCGCCGGGCGCACACGGCCCAGTGGGTCACGCCAGAGTCGAACCACACATCGAGAATGTCGGTCACCTTCTCATAGTCGGCGGCCTCCTCGCCGATCAGTTCAGCCAGGTCCAGCTCATACCAGGCGTCGATGGAGCCTTCCTCAATACGCTGCGCGATGGGCTCGATCAGTTCCGCCATGCGCGGGTGCAGCTCGCCGCTCTCGCGATGGACGATGAAAGTGATGGGCACCCCCCAGTGCCGCTGGCGGGAGATGCACCAGTCGGGCCGGCCTTCGATCATCTTCTCGATGCGGTTGCGGCCCCACTCCGGTACCCACTGCACCCGGGGAATGGCCGCAAGCGCCTGCTGACGCAGGCCCTGCGCCTCCATGCTGATGAACCACTGGCTGGTGGCGCGGAAGATCAGCGGTGTCTTGGTGCGCCAGCAGTGCGGGTAGCTGTGGGTGATCTTGCCGTGATGCACCAGCCTGCCCTTCTCTTCGAGCAGGGCGATGATCTCCTCGTCCACCTTGTGCACGTGCTTGCCCTCGAAGCCGGGGGCCTCGGCGGTGAACACGCCCCGGCTGTCCACCGGGCAGAGGACATCCAGTCCGTACTTCTGCCCCACCTCGAAGTCTTCCTGACCGTGACCGGGGGCGGTATGCACGCAGCCTGTGCCCGCCTCCAGCGTCACATGCTCGCCCAGCACGATGGGCACCTGACGGTCATAGAAGGGGTGCTGCAGCTTCACGCCCTCCAGCTGGGCGCCGCGCACGGTGGCCAAGACCGGCGCTTCCTCCACACCCCACTCCTTCAGCACCGTCTCCAGCAGCCCTTCGGCCAGCAGCAGGCGGGCCTGACCCACCTGCACCAGCACATAGTCCAGATCCGGATGCAGCGCCACCGCCAGGTTGGCCGGCAGGGTCCACGGCGTGGTGGTCCAGATGACCACGGAGAGCGGCCCTGTGCCCATGTCGTCACCCACCGGCGTCAGCCGGGCGAGAAAGTCCGCTTCGTCCACCACGTCAAAACGCACGTAGATGGCGTGGGAGGTCTTGTCCTTGTACTCTACCTCCGCCTCGGCCAGCGCCGAGCCAGCGCCCACCGACCAGTAGACCGGCTTGACGCCGCGGGTGATATGACCGTTCTTCAGCATCTCGCCCAGCGCACGCACCTCGTCCGCCTCGAAGCGGAAATCCTTGGTGAGATAGGGGTTCTGCCAGTCGCCCACCACGCCGAGGCGCTGAAAATCCGCCATCTGCGCTTCCACCTGCTGCTGCGCATAGTCACGGCATGCCTGCCGGAAAGTGCGCGCATCCACCCCGTCGCCCACCTTGCCCAGCTTCTTCTCCACATTCAGCTCGATGGGCAGACCGTGGCAGTCCCAGCCCGGCACGTAGGGCGCGTCGAAGCCGGACAGAGTCTTGGCCTTGACGATGATGTCCTTGAGTACCTTGTTGACCGCATGGCCGATGTGAATGTTGCCGTTGGCATACGGCGGGCCGTCGTGCAGCACGAACTTCGGCCGACCTGCCCGCGCCCTGCGGATGCGGCCGTAGAGGTCCTGCTCCACCCAGCGGCGTGCCCACTCGGGCTCCCGCTTCGGCAGATTGCCGCGCATGGGGAAATCGGTCTCGGGAAGGTTGAGCGGATACTTCTTGTCGTCAGCCATGGTGTCCTGTCAGTGTCTGTTCGGATGGATGAAAAAACGCCGCGCGGCCTGCGCGTCGCGATCGATCTGCGCCATCAGCGCCTCCAGCGAATCGAAGCGCCGCTCCGGGCGGATGAAATGGACCAATTTTACCGTGATGTGCGCCCCATAGACCATTTTTGACCAGTCGAACAGATGCACCTCCACGCTGGGACGCAGCCCGTCCACGGTGGGACGCACGCCCACATTGGCCACGCCGGGCAGGGCTCGCTCGCCGGTCTCGGCGATGTCCACCGTCACGGCGAACACCCCCTGCACCGGCAGGCGGTGGCGCTTGGGGTTGACGTTGAGGGTGGGAAAGCCCAGCTGCCGTCCCCGCTTCTGGCCGTGAATCACCCGGCCGGAAAAGGCGAACGGCCGTCCCAGCAGACGCTCGGCCAGCGCCAGATCCGGCACGGCCAGCGCCCGGCGGATGCGGGTGGAGCTGACCCGTTCCCCGTCGATTTCGAAGGTGGGCTGATGGGCCACATCGAAACCCAGCTCGGCGCCGAGCCGCTGCAGCAGATGGAAATCCCCCCGCCGACCGGCGCCGAAGCGGAAATCATCCCCCACGGAAACAAAGCGGGCGTGCAGCCGGGCGGCGAGAATGTCGCGCACGAATGCCTCCGCCGGCAGGGCGGCGAAAGCCACGTCGAAGCGCACCATGAGCACATAGTCCACGCCCTGCGCCGCCAGCGCCGCGACCTTTTCGCGCAGGTTCATCAGCCGCACCGGCGCCTTCTCCGGCGCAAAGAACTCCACCGGATGAGGTTCGAACAGCATCACCACCGT